>CAZKCK010000037.1:0-14352 GCA_964550695.1 uncultured Bacteroidales bacterium
AATTGCGAGTGGGGGAGGAACCGGAAGGACCCTGAATTCCCTGCGGCCCATTACTTTCTGTTCCTTGTCAACCTTTGCCAGAACTTCAATGATTACTTTACCCAAAGCATCGGGCTTCACGAGATATTTACCTGCGCTTGAGCGGGATAAAATTGCTGATCCGCTGACCATTCTGGCTTCGATACTTTCAGGTGTAATACCAGGTACTGAAACAGTTATCGGGTTGTCAAGACCTCTGTAAAATACCGACATTTTATCGGGCGAAACAACGGCCATGGCTTCCTGAACTACGAAATCGCCATTAAACGGGTAGGTTTCGTCAACGCCAAAGGGATTTTTAATGGTGATTGCTCCTGCAAATTTTTTAAATCCGAATTCGCCTGAAGGTATTTTTAGCATCGAGATGCCCTTTTCTCCCGTCACGGAGGTTCCTCCGGTATTGCCACCTGTCCATTTCTCAAGGCCCATGGCGTATCTTACGTTCGGTGTTACACTGGTATCGTAGGCCGCAACAAGAACTTCAGCCTCGTATTGCTCGCCTTTGAAAAGTACAGTTCGTTTTGGAATTACCTTGGCTGCGATCTTGTTGAATTTAAAATCGGTAGCGCCAATGTAGGTATAGAGTCGGGAAACAACATCAAATTCGGCATTTTTAATTTCCGCAATAAATTTGTTAAGGATCACGATATCAGCAGCGAGAATGGTGCGATAGAAATAATGTTCACCCCAGCTCTGTTTTTTACCGTATTCATCCCTGAATACCCCATCAGTTTCAAGTCCAAGTTTCAGTTTTGGCACATCTTCCTGTTTTACCAGTGATGTCAATCCTTTTTTATAGGCTTCAAATTTTTCAATAATCTCCGGAACTTTCCCTTCTGAAGCATCTGTTCCAAGAAAATAACGGGTAGGATCATCAAAATTGTTTTTGGCATTCACAAATTTAAGATGCATGGTATCAGCCTGAGCGGGGTTATCTAATCCATCGCACATGACGATTAACTCTTTTTTGAGTGTTGTAATATATGCAGTAAGGCTGTCAGACATTTTTTGTGCGATGATAGCCTGATCATGCCATTGTTTTGCGAGAGGACCTGCTATTGCTGCCTGGCTCTCGAATTTCGAATAGGTTTCGTTGAGCTTTTTATTGAAGTTTTCATTGGTAAGCTCCATGCTCTCATTTACGATTACAAATGCATTAATGATATCCTTCGATACATTCAGCGCAAGTAAGGCAGTAAGAACCAGGTACATCATACCTATCATTTTCTGCCTCGGGGTTTCTTTATATCCTGCCATTTTTTATGGTTTAATCATGAACGGTTTTAAAACGGAAAGTTACAGGTACCTGACTATAGCTTTACGGTCATAGCCGACAGCATGTTACCATATACACCATTGAGTGCTGCGAGGTTCTTTGAAAGTTGTTCAGCTTGCTGCTGATATTTGTTGGTTTGTTCAATCGAGCGTTTCATCTGGGTCACGAACTCATCAAAAGTCATTTGCAGGGCCTCGGTCTGCTCCGATTGTTTCAGTGTATGAGTAATCTGGGATTCAAATGCGGAGTTAAGGGCAACCAGATTTTTCTGTAACTGACTGGTTGAGTTTGCTGATTCAGAGACTTTAGCAAGAAGTGCATTGTAGGCGGTCATGGCTGCATCTGATGCTCCGATTTGGTTTTCAGAATACTTAAGTTGCATTTCATACATGGCGTTCAGGTTCGACAGATTCTTGGTAACCTTACCCATTTGCTCTTTGTAACCCTGTCCGTCTTCAATAGAGAAATCAATTGCTTCAGCAGCTTTTGAAAGAACATCGGCTGATTTGTTATACTTTTCAAGCAATTTACCTGCTGAATTGGCAGCATTCACCACATTTTCATTCAATATTTCCCTGGCTGATATTTCGTGTTTCAGCGAATCAGCAGCTTCGTTATATACTTTGGTAAGGTTGGCTGCAGTGGTGGAAATACTATGTAGCTGAACAACATGCTCTTTCGAAGAAGCTGATTCAACGTCAAGGGCTTCTGCAGTTTTACGGTAAGATTCAGTAAGAATCCCTGCAGTTTTTGATGCACTTTTAATATTTCCGACAAATTCATCACTTGCAACGGCTGCATTCGAGAATTTGTTCATATTTTGGGTTGTATCGTTCAGGTTATGAAGACCTTTTGCAAGACTGGCAATAAGTTCCGGTTGGATATCTGCCTGTTTCAACATATCATCAAGGGCTTCTGTTACACTTGCAGGTTTGGCTGAGTCAATTTCTATTTCGCTTTCATGGGGCCCATACATACCGGCAAGTTCTGGGTAAACCAAACTCCAGTCGGGCTCTACATGGGGCTTTTCAAATGCAGAAAAGAAAAAGATAACGGCCTCTGTTATCAGACCAACTCCAAGCATAATATCTGCTCCTTTTATGTGGGTAATTTTGAACAATGCGCCAATAATTACCACTGAAGCTCCTATTCCATAGAGCTTGCTCATAAAATTTTTATACCCCTTCGATTGAACTAAACTATTAAGAGTCATGATTGTGTGTGATTTGAATGTATGTTAAAATTTGGTTATTTCTTATTTATAAATTTCGGAAGCTTTACCGGGAACGTCATCTTTATTACGGCCAAGGTAAGATTGAACACAACGGAAACCAATGTAACACTTTGACGAATCCTGATATTCAAATGAACGCGTACTTACCTGCAGGTAATAATTGATATCTTTCCACGAACCACCTCTGGTTACCTTGCGTTTCATAACAGCTGCATCGTTGTTGTTTGCATTGTATGTATAGCTGGAGTTCATATCCCATGTAAAGTTGTATGAAGCTTCATCAAAAGCACTGTTTGTCCATTCAGCCACGTTGCCTGACATATCATACAGGCCAAAGTCGTTGGGTGGGTAATGTGCAGCAATTACAGTCTGTAAACCTCCGTCTGCCACATAATTTCCTCGTGAAGGTTTAAAGTTTGCAAGGAAGCACCCTTTCTGATTTCTGATATAGGGGCCACCTGTTGGATAGGGGTTTAATTCATTTCCACCTCTGGCAGCCCATTCCCATTCAGTTTCGGTTGGCAGCCTGAAGTCATTAATCAGCGTTTCACCTTTCTGGCCTGAAAGATAACTGTTCATATATTCTGTGCGCCATACGCAGAAAGCCTGAGCCTGTTTCCAGTTTACACCTACAACAGGATAGTTGTCGTATGCCGGATGCCAGAAATAGGTTTTGGCCATGGGTTCATTGTATGAATAGGTAAAGTCACTGATCCATGCCAGCGTATCAGGATATACATTAATAATTTCTTCTTTTACAAAGGCTCTGCGGTTTCCTTCTTTTTCAATATCAGCGTTGTATTTGCCTTTGGTAACATCACCGGTTACGTTTCCATTCTGATCCTTATCATAGATATACCGGTTTTCGGGGCGGGCTGCCTTGGGAAGATCAACCCAGAAGTACCGGTAAAATAATTTACGGGTATCAATTTCTTTACGTCTGAAAAACCGTTCTTCTTCAGGCAGGAACATACTGTCGAGCGGGTAGGTTGAACCCTGATTCTTTGACAGGAATTTTTCACCTTTCCAGTCAATTTTTTCTTTCCAGTTAATTCTGTAATATTGAATGTTCTGGCCATACAAAATAGGTGCGCCCGCTTTATCGGAAACAAAGTGTTCACCAAAATCCGTAGCGTTTGACTGCCTTCCCAATATGGTATGTGCCAGCGAATCCCTCACCCAGTTTACAAACTGTCTGTACTCGTTGTTGGTAATTTCTGTTTCATCCATATAGAAAGCGCCCACCGAAACAGTTTTCGGGTGATGCACCTGAGCATAAGGTACATCCTGATCACTGGCCCCCATGGTAAAACTTCCGATGGGGATAAAGGTCATCCCGTAAGGATCGGGCTGATAAAAGCTTGGCCTGTTGGGAACACCGGTGAGTTCGCCATTTCCAGAATTTTTGCAACTGCTTAGAACTATCAGGGCAAAAACAAAATACAGCAGTTTTTTCATATCATCAGCTGGTTAAGTATACTTTACAATTTATTCCTTTTCAAAGTTTTAACAAAGCCTGCAAAAATAAACATTTTTATAGAAAACGTGTATTTCTGTAACTTTTTGGAAATTTATCTATCTGAAGTTTGAAATTATAGTTCAACATGATTTCGTGGCTGCCGGAACTTCCGGCTGAGCCAAGTTTTGAAGTTGTGAGATCATAGGCATAGCTGATATTAAAACTTTTGTATTTCACTCCTATAATAACGGCTATGGCATCCTGCAGCCTGTAGGTAACGCCTGCCCAGAACTTATTATTGTATGTAGCAAGCGCATTTAAATCCATTTGCAATGAAACCGCATCAGTTTTAATAAGCAACGATGGCTCAATTTTTATAAGTGGGTAATTTGGAAGCAAATAAGTATAACCACCATGCAAATAATAATGGCGCTTAAGGTTGAAATTGGTTACATCCAGTCCCATTTTTGCTCCACTCTGCAGCAATTGTGAGGTTGAAATCCCAAACCAGTATTTGTTGGGTAATGTGTACATGGCACCTAAACCTAAATCAAGGAGCATGGTTTTTTCTTCGGCTGATGCCAGCAAAGGGTCGCCTGACTGAACGGGTTTAAGTTTTGCAAAATCAATGGTTTTATTCAGAAATCCTATAACAGGTCCGATAGATAGTATTCCGGCACGATACTCAGTGCGGTATGCATATGACAATTTAAGGCCGATATTTTTTTCAAAACCGAGCTTGTCATTTAAAATAACCGCGCCGACACCCCCGTGTAAAACACGAACCGGGGCATCCACAGTAAGTAAGTAGGTTTGGGGTGCAACGCTTTCTCCGTCATTATCCTTAAAACCAGCCCATTGCTGACGTAACAGTGCGGTAACAGCAATGTCACCGGAACTGCCAGCTACAGCAGGATTTATTACCAGCCGCGTAAACATATTTTGCGTGAACTGGGGTTCCTGCTGACCAACAACAGTTATATTAAAGAACACAAAGAGGAGAAAAACGCTAACCCTGAGAGCATAGCTTTTTCGCATCGTTTTAATTGTACCCACTGAAATCGGGCATAAAGTAACGAAATTTTTTTATCCTGCACAAAAATTACAACCAGATATACTAAAACTTATCAGAATTGCTTTGCAAATCTATTCAGCTTTAATGAGTTCCAACTGAAACAGTTTTTTTAACCTGACTGTTTCTCTTGAAATTTATCCGATTAATATTTATGGTAAAATTAATTCATTCTCCTCCGGCATTTAGAACTTTATACACTCCACTGAAAAAAAAGTTTCAAAAGGCTGCAACGAATTGTGAATTATTTCCTCCGGTACGAAGTCAAAACTTAATTTTAGTTAAAAAATTGTATGTAACGTATCTTTGCAATTGGAAATAATTCGGGTTTTTTATTTTATTTGTATTTAATTATATCATTATGAGTAGATTAGATAATGAAAGGGCTTTCTCAAAACCCTGGTTTATTAGTTACGGTTTGATTGTTCTGGGAGCTTTTATACTTGCAGCAGGTTTTGTTTTGTTCATCAACCCTTACAAAATTGTACCGGGAGGTGTTTACGGAATAGGCATTGTTGTTCATTATCTTACAAAGGGGCTTATTCCGTTTTGGCCGGATGGTATTCCGATCGGGCTCGTGGGCCTGAGTCTGGATATCCCGTTGACAATTATTGGCATTAAGCTTCTGGGTCCGAAGTTCGGTGCTAAAACTGTAGTTGGTTTTGTGTTGATGTCTATATTTATGATGCTGTTAACCAGTATTATAGGTGAAGATGACCCATTGGGTTTGAAAAATGATATACTGCTGAGCTGTATTTTTGGAGGTGCAGTGGTTGGAATTGGGCTCGGTCTGATATTCAGATCTAAAGCTACATCCGGCGGATCTGATATTATTGCAATGATTATTGCCAAATATACAAGGTTACCGATGGGCCAGTTAATGATTTATGTTGATTCAGCCATTGTGGTTGTGGGGCTGTTTGCTTTTGGCGACTGGAAAATACCGCTCTATTCATGGATTGTGATATTTATTGCGGGTAAGGTGATTGATGTGGTAATTGAAGGCATAAATTTCGAAAAATCTGTATTCATTATTTCTGATAAGCATATCGAAATCAGGGATAAAATTGTAAATGATATTCATCGTAGCGGCACTTTCCTGGATGGTACCGGTATGTATAACGGTGAGCCAAAAAAAATGATTCATACAGTTATTTCAAGACGCGAATTGGCAATACTTGTTGATTATATCCATCAGATTGATCCCCGGGCTTTTGTTACCATTACCGATGCAAGTGAAATTCTGGGCGAAGGGTTTAAATCACTTGAGGATAAAGTTTCTGATTAATTTTTTAAAAATAGTATCATGGCATTTGTTACATACGAAAAGTTATTTTCAAAAAGCTGGTTCAGGGCGTATACATTAATATTATTTGGTTCATTTATAATTGCATTGGGCTATGTACTTTTTATCACACCCTATAAAATTGTTCCGGGAGGAGTATATGGCATATGTATTATTTTGCACCATACGCTCGGTGTACCTGTCGGTTTAATGGCACTCGCGTTTAATATTCCACTTACAATATTGGCTATCAGGGTGCTTGGCCCGCGCTATGGTGCCAAAACCATCACCGGGTTTTTGCTTACTTCTTTTTTTCTTGACGGATTAACCTATTTATTGGGCAATGATCCGCTCAAAATCGGGGATGAAGTTTTGATGTCATCAGTTTATGGCGGTGTGGTTATCGGAATTGGGGTTGGCTTGTTGTTTAAGGCACGCGCATCGTGCGGGGGAACCGACGTAGTAGCCATGATGCTCTCAAAGTTTACCAAACTGCCGGTTGGTCAGTTGATGATTTATGTTGACTCTGTTATAGTAATTGGTGGCCTTGCTGCTTTTGGCATCTGGAAGATACCGCTTTACTCATGGATTACCATATTCGTACTGGGCAAAGTGGTTGATACTGTGATGCAGGGAATCAGTTTTGACAAATGTCTTTTAATAGTGTCAGAAAAATACAGGGAAATTGGAGAAGTCATTGTGAAGGATATACATCGTGGAGGTACTTTTTTAAACGGACAGGGTTTGTACAATGGCAAGGAACGTAAACTGATTTTTTCAGTAATGAATCGACGGGAGATGGCCCTGCTTGAAAGCTATATCAAAAATATTGATCCCATGGCTTTCATCACGGTAATTGATGCAAACGAAATTCTGGGTGAAGGATTTAAGTCACTCGATGAGAAACTGAGTGACTGAGCCCAACTTTTTCTTTTTGCATAATGCAGGGGAAGTTGATTTTTGCCGGGAACCCCTGATCAGAACAAGAAGTTAAGCCCAATATAAACACCGTCTTTTCCATCTCTTTTATCGAGGGCTTTGCCATAGTCAATTGCAATTACAAAGTTTTGGTTCATGGCAATGTGAAGGCCTGCACCCACCGAAGTGTGCATGGCATCATCCTGTGTCCCGATATACATTAAGCGTTGGTTTTCAGGAATTTTCGACAAATCGGAAGGATGATCTCTGACAACCTGTCCGGCATCGGCAAAAGTTGACAAAGCAAAATAAAAGTTTTGTTTCCAGAAATAGGTCCGCAGGGCTTTCCACCTCAGCTCGATGTTCCCGTAAGCTATGCCATCACCAACCACACGGTTTCTGAGGATGCCCCGCATACTTTTGCCGCCGCCCAGGCCATCAACCGTGGTGGTTTTAGGAAAAGAGTTGATCATATATGACTGCATGTAAAATGGTGTTTTCCCGCTTATTGTTCCCTGATAACCTAATCTGCATGCCAGTGATAGCCGGTCTTTGACCAGTGTAAAGTATTGCCTGTGTGTAAGTACAAGTTTTGTATACCCCTGATGCGTGCCGGCAAACGAAGGAGCAATTGCCAGAATGGCTTCTGACCAGATGCCCCTGGCAGGATTGGGTTCATTGTCGCGGGTATCATAAACAATCCCGATCTTTCCCATGGTCAGGTTACCGCCATTCTTTTCATCATCCGTAATAATTCCCCAGTCAACATATTTTTGATATAACCCGGCGGTATCGGGAATCAGGTCATTGATATCGCGGCCCTTGTTTAAGGCAACAATATCAATGTTATTGATTTTGATATTAAAATATGCAAAACCAAACAATATACGTAAACTGCTGTTTGTTAATGGTTTTTGAAACCCGACATCAAATCTTAAAAGTTTTCTTTCCATCCGGTAAAACATTTTTGAAATGTATTGAGGATCAGCAGTCAATTCCCATTGTGGGTTATACTGGGCCTTGTAGCCGTTAAATCCATAAAAATCAAGGGCCTGTTGCGTCAGATAACTAAAATCAGCCGTAACACGCAGTTTCCATGGCAAAAGATACTTTGAATCAAAGAAAAGCTGGTTAATGCCGCCTCCTTTAGTTGTACGCGACCATTCAGTATAAAACGAATAACGATAGTCAGGGTATAATTTTCCATCGCCGTAATTGAAAATATTGGCAAGGATTCCATATTGAAAACCAAGGTCAGAATTGAAAAGGACCGAAGGAAGGCCTCCAATATTCCAACCGGTTTTAAGTTTATCAGTCCTGATACCTGAATTCAGGGTATCCGTTCCGTTCGCATATATTCCTGAAGCAATGAGTTCAAAAATAATAATTGTAAAAATGCGTTTCATAGTCAGCGATTTTAATGCATCAAACCTATATTAAACTTTTTGTTTTTACAATACCTGTTCAGTTTTTAGCGGCAGAAGTGTGAACGATAAGCCTATATTTTTTACTTTTGTTCGTTCATAAAGCTGCTTTTTTGGCTGAAATATAACATTTTATAGAATGATAAGCTTGTATATTAAGCATATAGCATCCTTTTTGATTATTTAGCTGTAATACATTAAATTATTAATACTGATGAAGAAGAACACCATTTTGCTGACTTTTGCACTCCTTTTTGCAATTGCGTCATTCGCCCAGAGTTTTAAACCAGGTGAATTCCGCAAGGTTTCCCTGGGATTTGATTTTTTCAATGATATCTGGCTGAAGGTTCCCGAAGGTTTGGATACCAAGGCCTTTAACCGTGGTGTAAATGTTAATTTATTGATTAATAATCACATAGGTGATAGCCGTTTTGATTTTAGTTTTGGAGGTGCAGTAGGTGTTCATAATCTTTACACTGATTCATGGATCACCGCACCTGGTGATTCGAGCTTTTTTGTAAAAATTCCGGATAGTCTTAACTCCACTAAATATAAGATTACACTGGCATATTTTGATTTCCCGCTCGAAATCAGATATCGCGCCAAAGGAAATTTCAGAGCATATGCCGGGATAAAATTCGGGTTTTTGATCGACCATCATTCAAAATACAAAGGCCTTGATCCAAATCCGAATGGCCCGGACTATAATGTGACAATAAAACGTGATGATGTGAGATTTGTTAATTTTTGGAGATATCAGGCCTATGCCAGAATCGGTTACAAACAGTTTAATTTATATGGTGCAATTTCGCTTGACCAGATATTTAAAACCAGTCAGGGACCTGAAATGTATCCGGTTTCTGTTGGTATCAGTATCATGCCCTTTTAGTACATAAAATAAAAAAACAGTCCTGTAATTAGAATGCCCATCAGAAAACCGGTGTATACCTGAGCCGGCTGATGGGCATTGGTCTTTATACGTGAAAAAGCTACAAGTCCGCACAACAAAATTAATACAGCGCAAATAATCACCGGGCTGATACTTAATTCGCCTGATATACAGAAAAATGAAGCCAGCATTCCGCCCATTGCAGTTGTATGAATGCTGATTTTCCAGAATAGTGTAATAATCAGAATTGCCAGCGCAAGAAAAGCTGAAACAAGGCTCATCAGGCTGATGATGGCTGGCAGACCTGAGTTCGATAACATATTGTAAACCAAATAAAAAAGAATGGTGGTACCCGCCAGAGGTGTTATTCGCTCCACACGGTCATGAAGGTAAACGGAACTGATTACTTTCTTTTTTTTAAGTAACAATATCAGAAAAACAGGAATAATGGCTGTTCCTGAAAAGACAAATGCCAGTAAAATAAATTTTATTTTTAACGAAATCAGGTTGTTGAGTACGGGATCGGCCAGCATTAACAGTATCAGTGAATAGGAGGGTATGAGCACCGGGTGAAAAACAATTGACAGAACTTCAGCAACAATTGTTGAGAAGTCTTTTTTAACCTCCGTCGTTTCCATTAAAGCTCTTTCCTAAGTCTGGCTACCGGAATGTTTAATTGTTCGCGGTATTTGGCAATGGTGCGTCTGGCTATATTGTATCCCTTGGTTTTCAGGAGCTTCATGAGTTCTTCATCCGTAATTGGCTTTGATTTATCTTCAGCCTCAATACAGTCAGTGAGTATTTTCTTTATCTCTCGTGTTGATACTTCTTCACCACTATCGTTTTGCAGTGATTCTGAGAAAAATGATTTCAGCAGGAACGTGCCAAATACCGTCTGAACATATTTGCTGTTGGCCACACGTGATATCGTTGAAATATCAAGACTTACAATTTCTGCAATATCTTTCAGGATCATGGGCCTGAGTTTTGTTTCATCACCTGTGAGGAAGTATTCTTTTTGAAACTCCATGATGGTTTTCATGGTGACGTATAATGTATTCTGCCTTTGCTGAAGAGCATCAATAAACCAACGGGCTGAGTCAATCTTTTGTTTCACAAACATTACAGCTTCCTTTTGCTGGCTCGAGCGTTTACCCTTTGTTTCCGAGTAGGTTTCGAGCATGTCAGCATAGGCTCTGTTTACCCTAAGCTCAGGTGTGTTTCGTGAATTCAGGCTGAGTTCTAGTTCTCCATCGTTATTAAAAATGATAAAATCGGGAATAATATAAAAGTTGGTTCTGCTCGAATCACTGACTGAATTACCGGGTTTGGGGTTTAATTTTAGTATTTCATCAACGGCTTCCTTAAGCATTTGCTCATTGAGCCGTGATTTTTTTATGATTTTATCATAATGTTTTTTAGTAAACTCATCAAAATACCGTTCAAGAAGAAGCACTGCATTGATAACTGAATCTTTTGGTGTTTTTCGTTTTAACTGGAGCAACAGGCATTCTTTAAGTGTGCGGGCACCAACTCCCGGCGGATCAAATTCCTGAATGATTTTCAGAATGCTACTAAGCTCATCTTTTGTAGTTTCAATATTTTGCAAAAAGGCGAGATCGTCCACCATTGAATCAAGTTCACGGTTCAGGTATCCCGAATCATCGAGATTTCCTATCATGTGAACCGCTATTTGATATTTTCGCTGATCGAGGAATTTCATCCCCAATTGTTGAATCAGGAGTTCATGGAATGTAAATCCGGAAACGAATGGGGTTTCGCGCTGTTCGTCGTCAGGACTGCTATTGTTGGCTTCATAACGGTATAACGGAACATCGTCAGAATCCATATAATCCTCTATATCAAACTCATCATCTTTATTTCTGGTAATTTCCTCCGGTTCTTTTTCGTCAGCAAATCCATCATCATCATCATCTCCAGAGGTTTCGCCAGGATCTGTATCATTTTCCGAAAGCGGGTAGTCCTCATCGGGAGAATCGCTGAGATCTTCAAGTGCCGGATTTTCTTCAATTTCTTGTTTAATCCGCTGTTCGAGCGCCATCGACGGAATTTGAAGCAACTTCATCAGCAGGATTTGCTGTGGAGAAAGCTTTTGAAGTAATTTTTGCTGAAGTTTTTGAGTAAGCATTTGTTTTTCAGCGAATTAATTTTTGTAAAAGTTTAATTTTATAGAAAGTCCGGCAATTAGTATTGAACTATTATCATTGCGATTACGACAATGTATAGGAACAAAGTTAATGATTCTTTGCACAAAAGCAAGTTCAATTTATAAACAATAAACTGTGAATATCTACTGTATGATTATATAATTGGTTAAAATTCAGCATTTTGTGGAGTCCGTGGGAAGGGAATTACGTCTCTGATATTTGACATTCCTGTAACAAACAGCACGAGTCGTTCAAAACCAAGCCCAAAACCTGCATGTGGTACAGTGCCGAATTTGCGTGTTTCGAGATACCACCAGATGTCTTTTTCAGGAATATGCATTTCATGGATACGCTTCAGCAGCAGTTCAAGATTTTCTTCACGCTGCGACCCGCCAATAATTTCGCCGATTTTTGGGAAAAGAACATCCATAGCCCTTACGGTTTTTCCATCTTCGTTCATTTTCATGTAAAAGGCCTTGATATCTTTTGGATAGTCGGTAAGGATTACCGGTTTATTAAAATGTTGTTCAACAAGATAGCGTTCATGCTCCGACTGAAGATCTTTACCCCATCCAATAGGGAACTCGAAAGTTTTACCTGATTTTTCAAGGATTTCCATTGCAGTGGTGTATGAAAGCCTTTCAAAAGCATTTTCGGTTATCATTTTTAAACGTTCAATCAGTTCCTTATCATACATTTCGTTGAGGAAAGCCAGATCATCAGCACAGTTTTGGAGGGCATAACCAATGAGGTATTTGAGAAAATCCTCAGCCAGATCCATATCATCGGTAATATCAAAAAAAGCAATTTCAGGTTCTATCATCCAGAATTCAGCCAGATGACGTGGGGTGTTCGAATTTTCGGCCCTGAAAGTGGGTCCGAATGTATAAACCTGTGAAAGCGCCAGTGCCCCCAATTCAGCTTCAAGTTGCCCGGAGACTGTCAAATTGGCTTCGCGACCGAAAAAATCTTCGGAATAATTAATATTGCCTTCTTCATTTTTTGGCAAATTGTTCAGGTCGAGCGTAGTAACCCGGAACATCTCCCCGGCCCCTTCGGCATCGCTTGCTGTTATAATGGGTGTATGCATATAAACATAACCACGGTCATTAAAGTATTTGTGTATAGCAAATGCCATGGCATGCCTGATACGCAAAACAGCACCAAATGTATTGGTACGCGGCCTTAAATGTGCAATCGACCTTAAAAATTCCAAGCTGTGACCTTTCTTTTGTAAAGGGTAAAGTTCAGGGTCGGCTGTTCCAAAAATTGTTATTTCAATAGCTTGTATTTCAACTGATTGACCTTGTCCAAGTGATTGAACCAGCGTGCCTTTAACGCAAAGACTGGCTCCGGTATTAATTTGCCTGATCAGGTTTTCATCAAAGTTCTGGATTTCGGCAACTACCTGAATGTTGTGAATAACAGAACCATCGTTGAGAGCAATAAAGGCAACATTTTTATTGCCCCGGCGGGTTCTTACCCATCCCATTACAACTACTTCTTTTCCATAGTCTTGTGATTTCAGTAAATCAACAATTTTAATTCTTTTTTGCATCTGATACGAAAAATATTGAGTGAACGAAACAAAATAAACAAATGCAAAGTTAATTTCATTTTTCACAAAGCATAAATATTCCTTCAAAGATATATGTATTAATGCAACCTGTTCTTAAAAAATGCGTACAAGCTAACCGCACTGAGTTTCAGCAGGAATAAATGGATATTTTTTTATTATTTTTTAAAATGCTGTTTATGAGCATGTTTGATGATATCCCCCTTGTATTTGTTGAAATCTTTGATTAAAGTACATTCTTTCAGGCAACCTTTTTATTAAACCATAGTCTTTGCAATGAACATGCTGAATGATGCCGATATAAAACTTCTTGAAGGCTGTAAGGCCGGCAAGCGGCATTTTCAGAGTTTATTGTATAACCGGTATGCGCGTTCTTTGTTTGCTGTTTGTTTGAGGTATTCAGGCAACCATGCTGCTGCTGAAGACTTGTTGCAGGATTGTTTTATAAAGATTTTCAGAAATATTGTTGATTTCCGGGGCGAAGGAAGCCTGGAAGGCTGGATGAAACGCATTGTAATCAACACAGCGCTCACCGAATACAGAAAAAAATCAAAGAATCTTGTCTTTATCGGTATAGATTCAATTGGTGAGGTAGCCAATGAAGAAGAATCTGATGCAGATTTTTCGCTGCAAGTTACACCTGAAAATGCAAAAAAGCTTATGTCATTTATCCAGAAACTTCCTGCAGGATATAAGCATGTATTTAACCTTTATGTTTTTGAAGATTATACGCATAAAGAAATTTCAGAAGCGCTGGGGATCTCGGCGAATACCTCAAAATCACAACTCGCAAAAGCCAGAAAGTTCCTGCAGAAGCAACTTTCTGACAATAAACTGATTAAACATTGAACCAGAATAAATAAATGGATAACGAACAAAATAAGATCGATGATCTCTTCAGGGATACCTTAAAAGGGTATGAGCCTGAACCTTCGCGCAAAGTATGGCGTGGGGTCGGGATTATGCTTGCTTTGGGCGAGTTTGTCCGCTTTAGTTTCACCAATTTTTCACA
>CAZKCK010000037.1:14452-26756 GCA_964550695.1 uncultured Bacteroidales bacterium
GCTGCCACGGATATATTCTCCTAAATCCGGGATTATTCCTCAAATACAAATGGTCAGGAGTGAAGAAACAATACTTCCCCAACCCGAAAATCATGTGAATGAATTGCGGTTGACTGAATTCTGGGAGACCATGCAAACAGTTAAAACCAAAGCACTTTCAGCAGAAGCCTTTCAAATTTCACAGCGTGTTGACCTTACCGGTTATAGTCAGAAATTAAGAAACCAGTTGTCAAAATATCAGGATACGAATAAGCGGACGACTTCATTCGCATTAACTGCAGGATATGCATTGGATCAGATGAGTATCCCTCATCAGGCCAATACAGGCACATTTCTATACAATACAGCCGATATAGCAGGCAGAGTGGAAAAGGGGAGGTTTTACCTGCAAACAGGTATCAGTGCATCGTTGCAGTTTGATAACGGTTTGTATAATGTTACAGCCAAATCATACGACAGTGTAGGGTTTTATTACAATGTACATTACTATGTTCCCGACCCTTCAAATCCTGAATCGGTTATTCTGGTTACTTCAAAGGTTACATTGTATGATTCTGTTGCACATCTTAATACGCTTGAAACTTCCAATAAATACGTCTGCCTTCAGATACCTTTGATTCTTGGATATAAACTGGCTGATTTCAAACGCATTTCTTTTTATGCTTTTGGGGGACCTGTATTCCAGTTTGAAGCTTCACGGGAAGAACCTCAGTTGGATTTTACTGTGCCCAGCCTTTATCCGGCCACTATTGTAAATTTATCCCCCAAAAGGGCATCAACCAATTGGCAGCTTACAGGTGGTTTCAGGGCATCATTTAGGTTAAACCGGCGGTTAAGTATTGATTTTGAACCTTCTTATAAATGGTATATCAGTAATATCTATACCGGAACAAATTACGGGAACCCATTCTCGGTAGGATTCAGGACGGGTATTTCAGTATCATTTTGACAAATTTTATAATTGGTCAATCATTACCATCTGAAATTTGTTTTAAATTTGTAGGTTAACTTTTTTTTAAACTTAATCAGAAGAAAACCTGATTTTTTTCATATTGTGCAACTATTTGAAAGCATGGCAGGATTGAAGAAACTTCAGTTTTTATTTATCGTACAGACGTTGCTGCTGGCTAACACGGTTTTGGCAAGTGGTAATCCTTTGTATTTTTTACCATCACCGGAACATGATACATGTAAGTCAGCTTTTGACTATGTGCAAAATATAAATAATTCACTTACAATACAATTTAACGACTATTCTACCGGAGATTTTAGTTTCTGGGACTGGGATTTTGGCGATGGTTCACATTCAGGTCAGCAGAATCCGCTGCATCAATTTCCGGATACCGGCGTTTATGTGGTTTGTCTTACTATTTCGTCGCCGATCAGGGAGTGTTATGACATATATTGTGATACTGTAGAAGTGCCTGTACCGGATGACTGCGAAACTTTTTTTATATATGAGCAGGTTCCCGAAGACCCGTTTCAGGTTTACTTTATCTCAGATCCCGGTTCAGATGTTGAAATTATGCAATGGTCATTTGGGGACGGTACATTTTCTGACCTTGAAAATCCTTTTCATGAATATGCTGATACCGGGGTATATATAGTTTCACTTACTGCCACCAACCACCACAATCCGTTTTTTTGCCACAGTGTGGTGTACGACACTGTGGTAGTTAAAATTGACCAGTGTATTTCAAATTTTACGTTTACGCCTACGCAGGGTTTTCCATTTGAGGTTCATTTCAGTTCAACTGCTCAGGGAAGCTTTAATTCAATATATTGGGATTTTGGTGATAACCGTACATCAAATGAAATGAATCCGGTTCATGTGTATGCTGATACCGGAGTGTTCAATGTTTGTCTGACAATTGGTAATTATAACTTTCCTGATTTTTGTGAAGACCAGATATGCAAGGAGGTTAAAATTGAACTAGTAAATTGTGAATCATTGTTTTCATATGTGCTCGATTCTATTTACCCTTTGAAGGTTGCTTTTTATAACCAATCAGTAGGTGTTGCCAACCAGCAGGTATGGAATTTTGGCGATGGCACGGCTTCTGAAGAGTTGAATCCACTGCATTATTACCCCGAACCGGGAACATACAATGTTTGTTTATCAGTGTATAACAGCCTTTTTCCGGAATATTGCGAGGATTCTATTTGCCAGTTAATAGGTATTGAGATAACAGAATGTACGGCATCCTTCAATTGGGAAACAGATTCATTACGACCACTCGAAGTTCAGTTTAATTCACAGATTAATGGCAATCCCGATAAGGTTGTCTGGGATTTTGGCGACGGTGCAATTGAAACCGGCGAAAATCCCTTTCATATTTTCCCGGATACGGGAACCTTTGTGGTAACTCTTTCGGTTACAAATTCGGCTTTTCTTGAATATTGTAATGCGGTTGAATCACGCAGTCTTCATCTGAGAATCAACCATAAGCCCAAACCTGATTTTACCTATATGCTTGACTCTGTGAGTGCCACACCAAATGTCTTTTATTTTAATGACAATTCGGATGGTTATGATATTCGGGAATGGAAATGGACATTCGGTGATGGACAGGTATCTGAAATACAGAACCCTGATCATCAGTACCTGCAGTCATTAACCTACAATGTCTGCCTTACTGTAACTGATCATCTTCCACCAAAATATACAATTCCTGCTAAAATTTGCAAACCGCTGCATACCTATGCCTATTACGATCTGGGCGGCTCTGTATTTGACAGCGATTTTCCGATAAACAATCCTGCAAACAAAGGTGATACAGCACGGGTGTATATTTATCGTGTTTATTCGGGTGGAGAAATCATTCCTATTGATACAGGTATTTTTTATCAGTTGGGGTATTATTGGTTTTCGCAAATGCTTGCCAATGAATATGTTATAAAAGCCGAGCTTACCGAAAACTCGAAACAATACGGGAATTTTTTTCCAACATATTCCACAAAATCATTGTTTTGGCAGGGGGCAGATCCCATTTCGCTCTACACCAATATGTTCGATATTGATGTTCAGTTGGTTCCAAAACCACATATGGGTTCAGGTTCAGGTAAAATATCGGGAATGGTGGTTAAAGTTCCGGAGCCCACAGCCCAGACCGGAGAGCCTATGCCAAAAGTGAATGTATATCTGGCTGATAATAAATACCGGATATTGGATTTTACCATTGCTGATTCAGCAGGTAAGTTTAATTTTTCTGACCTGCCTTTTGGAATGTACATTCTTATACCTGATGTTACCGGCTTGTTTTATCGTGAAGATACTGCAATTCTATCTCCTCCGGAACCAACCAATGAAAAGGTTTTACTGAGGGTTTGGGACAAGCAGGCTACACTTGGTTTACCTGAATACATAGCTGAAAATCAGTTAATCATTATTCCTAATCCGGTGTTTGATGTTTTGACAGTATTGCCTTTAAAGCCAATAAATGGAACTGCAGTAATTGAAATTTTTAGCGCCTCAGGGCAAATGGTGCGTCAGGAATCTGTTGGGGTAAATAATGATGGCAAAGGGCTGTCAGTTCATGTGGGTACATTACCGCAAAGTCTTTATTTATTGCGTATTATAACCAACGATGGATTTTTTTCTCAGACTTTTATCAAAAGATAAGGGTTAAGTAATGGCGTTTTTTTACTTTTGGCACATATTTATCAAACCAGAATCATGGAAATATTAGGTGTTGACATTGGGGGAAGTGGAATTAAAGGAGCACTGGTTAATACAATTACCGGTGAACTGATCTCAGATCGCCACCGGGTTCCGACGCCCGTCCCTTCCGATCCAGAGTCAGTTATTGGAAGTATAAAGGAAATAGCTGCTTTTTTTAACTATCAGGGGCCGATAGGCTGCGGGTTCCCTGCTTTAATAAAAAATGGAATTATAAAAACTGCCGCTAACATTGATAAAGGCTGGATTGATATTGATACTACAGTTCTGTTTAATGAGGGGCTTGGTATGCCGGCATATGTGCTCAATGATGCAGATGCTGCAGGAATGGCTGAGGTAAAGTTTGGTGCCGGCAAGGATTTTAAAGGGGTGATTATGATGATAACCATTGGCACTGGGATTGGCTCTGCCATTTTTACCAATGGCGTATTGTTGCCCAATACAGAACTTGGTCACCTGAAGATGTTCGGGAAAAGTGCCGAAAAATATTGTTCTGATGCTGTGCGGACAAAGAAAAAGCTTTCGTGGAAGGAATGGGCATTCAGGTTCAACGAATATCTGGCGTACATGGAGTTTTTATTCTCTCCCGATTTAATTATTTTAGGAGGAGGCGCAAGTAAAAAATGGGATAGTTACGCACCTGCACTAAAAACAAAAGCTGTTACAGTTCCGGCCCAACTCCGTAACAATGCCGGCATTATCGGCGCTGCTGCCTGGGCGTTGCTAAAAACCAACGAAGCATAAAAGGGCATGTAGTTTTTGTTTAATTTTGCGTTCCCAATTATTCACCCCACTTTATTTTGAAGTTTCCTGACATTCTTGATTTATATATTGCAGACCAGCGTATTCAAAAAATAGTTGAATCAATCACTGGTGGCAGTCAGGCCCGGATTCATATCAAGGGGATCAAAGGTTCAGGGCTTGGCATTGTAGCTGCAGGTTTACATAAAGTTTCTAAAGCTGTTCATCTTATCATTCTTGAGGATAAGGAACAGGCGGCTTATGTATTAAACGATCTCGAAAACCTTTTATGTGAAAAGGAATTGCCGTTTGAAAAACGGAAAGTCCTGTTTTATCCTACTTCCTACAAACGTCCCTATGAAATAGAAACCATCGACAATGCAAATGTTTTGTCGCGGACTGAGGTGATGAACAAGATCAATGCTCAGAACAGGGATCTTGTTATTGTTACTTATCCTGAAGCATTGAGCGAAAAGGTAGTCACTAAAAAGTTCCTGCAACGCAATACGCTTTCATTAAAAACCGGCGAAGAAGTTTCAATGGATTTTTTAGCCGATGTGCTGAGTGAGTATAATTTTGAACGTGTTGATTTTGTAGTGGAACCCGGGCAGTTTGCCATCAGGGGAGGTATTGTGGATGTGTTTTCTTTCAGCCATGAATACCCTTACCGTATTGAATTTGAGGGAGATGAAATTGGATCTGTGAGAACCTTTAACCCCGGTTCGCAGCTTTCAATCCAAAAAATACAACGAATTCAGCTCATCCCAAACATACAGGATCGTCAGATAATTGAGATTCGTGAAGCCTTTCTGGATTATATCCCTTCAAATAGCGTGGTTTGGCTTGGAGATATTACCTATCTGGTTGAAAAAATTGAGAGTGAATTTAGCAAAGCCGAAAAAGTATACCAAACGCTCTCGAAAGAAATAAAACACGCCACACCGGCAGAGTTGTTCCTACAGGCCAAGGAGTTTGAAAAAAAAATACTTGATTTCAGTTTAATCGGATTTGGAACGTCTTTCAGGTTAGGCAAGGAAGTGCATATGTTCAATATGCTGCCACAGCCTTCGTTCAACAAGAATTTTAATATGCTGCTCGAAACACTGCAAACAAATTCGGGACAGTTATACTATAACTTTGTATGCTCTGATAATCAACGTCAGATCGACCGTTTGACCACAATCCTGTCAGATCTGGCAAAAACATCAAAGAACAGTACAAAGGTTGATTTTAAGCCTTTAATACTCTCGCTGCATGAGGGATTTATAGACCAGGATCTAAGGGTTGCCTGCTTTACCGATCACCAGATTTTTGAGCGATACCACAGGTTTCATCTGAGGGAAGGCTTTTCAGGAAAGGAAAGCCTTACACTCAAAGAATTATATAACCTTCAGCCGGGTGATTATGTCTCACATATTGATCATGGAATCGGACGTTTTGACGGGCTGGAAATCATCGAAAACAACGGAAAGCATCAGGAAGCCATCCGGCTTTTTTACAAAAATAACGATGTACTGTATGTGAGTATTCATTCATTGCACCGCATTGCAAAATATTCGGGCAAGGATGCAGTGGAACCGGTACTTAACCGTTTGGGCTCCAATGCCTGGAGTAGTCTTAAGAACAAAACCAAGCAAAAGGTTAAGGATATTGCCCGCAATCTGATCAGCCTGTACAGCAAACGAAAGGCCAGCGAAGGTTTCGCGTTTTTGCCCGATACATACCTGCAATATGAACTTGAAGCATCATTTATTTATGAAGATACCCCTGACCAGATAAAAGCCACGGCTGATGTAAAGGCAGATATGGAGAAATTAATGCCGATGGACCGGCTTGTATGTGGCGATGTTGGATTCGGAAAAACGGAAATCGCTATCAGGGCTGCTTTTAAGGCCGTTACTGATAACAAGCAGGTGGCAATACTCGTTCCCACCACGATACTGGCCCTGCAACATTATAAAACTTTCCGCGAAAGGCTGAAAGATTTCCCGTGTAAGGTTGAATATATCAACAGGTTTAAGACTGCACAGGCCCAAAAGGAAACGCTTATGGAACTTGAAGCCGGCAAAGTGGATATCCTTATCGGAACCCACCGGCTCATCAGCAAAGACGTGAAATTTAAAGATCTGGGACTGCTCATTATTGACGAAGAACAAAAATTTGGTGTTTCGGCAAAAGAAAAACTAAAGGAGTTCAGGGTAAACGTGGATTCGCTTACGCTAACCGCTACTCCTATTCCGCGTACATTACAGTTTTCATTGCTGGGTGCCCGCGATTTGTCGGTTATTAATACGCCCCCGCCCAACCGTCAACCGGTACATACTGAAATCCGGACTTTTGGTGAAGAAGTGATCAGGGATGCCATCAGGTATGAACTCGGCAGGGGAGGGCAGGTATTCTTTGTGCACAACCGTGTTCAGAATATTATTGATGTTGCGGGTATGATAAAGCGTTTTGTGCCCGATGCAAAAATTGCAATTGCCCATGGACAGATGGATGGTAAAAAGCTTGAAGCCATTATGCTGGATTTTATTGACGGGGATTATGATATTCTGGTTGCCACAACCATCATTGAGTCAGGGCTTGACATACCCAATGTAAATACTATAATTATCAATGATGCACATCATTATGGCCTGAGTGACCTGCATCAGTTACGCGGCAGGGTGGGGCGCAGCAATAAAAAAGCTTTCTGTTATCTCCTTTCGCCCCCGTTATCATCACTTACTGATGAGGCACGTAAAAGACTTCGTGCAATCGAAGAATTTTCGAATCTTGGAAGCGGATTCAATATCGCCATGCGTGACCTGGATATCCGTGGAGCCGGAAATCTGTTAGGAGCCGAACAAAGTGGTTTCATCGCAGATATCGGGTATGAAATGTACCAGAAAATATTGGATGAAGCCATCAGGGAACTTAAAGACAATGAGTTTAAGGGACTTTATCCGGAAGATGCATCAAAACCTTATGTAGCTGAATGTGTGATAGAGACCGATCTTGAAATACTGATACCTGTATACTACATTGGCAATCTTACTGAGAGGCTGAGTCTGTATAAGGAACTCGACAATATTGAAGATGAGGATGGCCTGGCGGCATTCCGGGAAAGACTTACTGACCGTTTCGGCCCTATTCCCGAAGAAACTGAAGAATTAATCAATACCATGCGCCTGCGTTGGATGGCACGTGAATATGGGATTGAAAAACTGGCGCTCAAAAACGGGCAAATGATATGTTTTTTTGTAGCCAATCAGGAATCACCCTTTTTCCAGACTGATAAATTTACAAGTGTATTACGCTATGTGCAAAGCCATCCAAAAGGCTGCCGGATGAAGGAAAATGGTGATAAACTCACACTTACTTTTATAAATATACTATCGGTGAGTAAAGCGTATGTACTGCTTACCGAAATGTCAGGATCTGTTAATTAATCAATCAGTTAGCATTTCATTTCCCGATAATGACTTCCTCTTTTCCGCTCACTTTATAAATATGGCATTCATCTGCCCCTATTACAAAGGGTTCATTCACTACAATAGCTTTATTCAGGAGTCCAATAAAAGTAAAACGTTCCTCGCGGTTATAAATCATTGAACGGTAACCGTCGTCAAGCACGGGGTAAGTATTGCTAAGGGAATATAAGTTGTAACCCTGATAACGGATGGTGTCGGAAGTAGATTCTCTTACAGTATAAAAGGAGGTCAGCGAATCGCCTGTTACAGTCAGGCTTACAGTTCTGAATTCTTCGGTACACATCACCTGTGGAACATCGTTTTTGGTTGAACACGATGACAGAATTTGAATGAGAGTCAGTACGACCAAAACGGAAATCAGCATTTGTTTTTTCATGTTGTAAAATGGTGTTTGATGATGAAATAATGTTTAAAAACGGTGAAATCGGCCAAAAATCATACCGGTTCTGAGCCTGGCAATAAATATGTTAGAAAAAATTTTACAAATATTGATGATAAATTTATAATGGAGTTTTTTCACACTGATGCCTATTGCCTGCTGCCTTTCTTTTTAACCAGCAATAACAAAAGATACCCGCAAACAACCCCAAGAATATTGGCGACCAGATCGTTGATGTTAAAAGAACGCCAGAAAGTGAAAAACTGTATGTATTCCATGACCGAAGCAAACACCAGAGCCCAGAGAAGGGATTTGAAAACAGCATAATTACTGAAAATGCCCCGGGATTGTAAATAGCTCATGATTAAATAACCCAGAGGTATATACATAATGACATGTATCAGATAATCAAACCGGAGATTGAGTATAAAAATGTGATTAATTTTTTCGTTGCTGCCATTTATTGGCAATACCGACAAAAGAAAAACTATGGCAAGATAGGAGAAAAGAAGTTTTTTGGGGTTGGGGAGTTTCATTATTATGTGAAATTAAAATCACAAATGGTAATGTCTGGTAACATCACAATTAACCAAAATAAAAGGAGCCACGGATTGGATGTAATTTGCCAGCATACTAGCTGTAGGATTACTAAAAACCCGGACCAAAGCCCGGGTTCAGCATTATTTCAATTTTAGAATATTTTTATTTTTTCTCATTGAACTCAAGGTTCAGGGCTGAACGCCACCACGGGTAGTAAACCTTTTGCAGATCATCAATATGGGGGAACGGATAATAGATAAAATCTTTGTTATCACCAAGGAAGAACCCGTTTTTAACCGTGCGGTAAAGCAGGTCGCCACTATAGAAACGTTCAACGGTTTTGTTTGGTTTTTCATACCCCATATGCAGACCAATCAGGCAATCGCGCAGATGATCCTTGTTGCTGTAGGGCAGGTTGTTTGAAGGACCTGTAGCCGGATTATCAGCCAGACCGTTCAGGATCAGTTCAGCAAACACTACTTTGGGGAAAGAAACAGGATTTGTGGGATCAGTTACGTAGTTCATGAATTTGTTCGGACAAAGTTTGCTGGCTACGCGCGGTGGAACCGGGCACAATTCCTGATACAGGTGCAGGGTAGGATTTTCGCAATCTTTGAATTCGCCTTTTTTTAGTTCCAGTACCTTGCCGTCATAGGTTGTGAGGTAAAGGTTGCGGAAAGCTGACATGGGCAGGTTTTCGAGCACGCGGTAGGTGGAGAGGTATACAGAACGTTTGGGTTTGCCGTCAATGTGCGGAACACAGCGTTTTTCGATACTTCCCAGATCAAAATAATCGCTTTTAAAGTCCGGGTCAATTTCAAAGAACAATGCCTGTCCACGGGTGCGCTTGTTGGTTCCAACCGCAAGGTAATGACCGAAGTCTTCGGGTGCAAGCATCGATGCAATTAATGACTCCGGTGTCATTGAAAAATAAAGATATCTTTTGATTTCCATTAAATTAACGTATTTGGATGAAGGTACAAATTTAATTCTTTTATTACAACAGCATAATTTTTTCAGAAATTTAGAGTCAGTCTAATTGAATAATGTGCAGATGTGAGAATATGAGGATATGAAAATGCATCAACCTCGTCTTTTACTATTTAGTGTAATGTTTTCCTTCCCAGCAGGTAATCATGCGGCTGTATTCAATCTGACCTGACTGATCGGTAAGGAGATGGAGATTTTTATTTCCGGCAGCAATTGTAACAGATCGCAATTCCTGATCAAGTACTGCCTCCTGATTATATTTGATTGTAAGCCATGTTAAACGGTGACTTTGTCTGAAACTGAATGGTATTCCTAGGATGCCGGCACCAATATAGCGTACACTGTTCAGGTGCAGGTTGAAATCAATATCCGACGAACGGATTTTCATCATTTCTTCAAAGGCCGGTCCTTCAATGGTTTCCATTTTGGCAAACCTGAATCCCGGTACAGCCTGAATGCTGGTAAGTGCAAGTTTTGAAAAGGTTTCAGTATGATCAACGGGTATGCGGAGAACTTCGTCAAGAATGAGCCAGCAACTTGTTCCTGAAGCACACAGCCTTCCGTCACCGTCAAAAGCCCTGAAGTCGGCATACATCCTGAAACTCTGATTTTTTCTTGCCCAAACATCAAACCTGATTTCATGGTTCCAGCGCGGAAGGTCACCATCAAATCTTGCATGAAAGTCAGAAAGGATCCAGGTTTTCTGATCGCGCTGAAGGTCGTAGGCAGCAATTCCGAGCTCCGCACAGTAACGGGCAAAGGCGTCCTGAAACAACGACAGCAGATAGGGTTCAGTCAAACGGTAAGTGTGATCTATTTCGGTACCGTGAACAATGTACTTTTCGGTATGAATCATGCCAGATGGTTGTTAACCGGATGTTTTTGACTTTTCAGAAACCCAGCCTGCGGCCGGTGAGATTCGTATCAATATTGCTGGTATTGTAAGGATGGGCTTCGGTGTTGAAAACATGATTTTTAAATCCGAATGTGCTGTCAGGCGCAAAAGTGAGATACAGGTATTTTAAGGTTTCAGCGAGGAAAAAGGTGGCCATCTCATCATCCTGTTTACCGTTTCTCACGTCAGACAGAGCCGTAAATGCGGTTTCGGTGCGGCATTTTTTATGAAGATCTTTCAGGTATCCGCGAACCATGTTTTTGTACTTTTCTTTTCCTGTGATGCGATACAGGTAGTAGGCTGACTCAATAATTTCAGGGTTGAGGTCATAACCGGGGTTGCGTGCTTCACCTTTGCCGAAATCGTAAACCATGGGTTCAACCCCGTACAGGTTCCATACATAATCCCATGTTTGCTGCAGCCGTTCAGCTCTTGTAGTATCTCCGCTTAAAGCAAGTATGGCCGGAAAGTAGGCATCCCACAGGGTAACATAGCTACCCGTCGGCTTTCCGCTTTCCATATCCACACGACCGTACCAAAGCCGGCCGTCTTTTTCAACCGCAACATATTTGTTGATGGCCACAAGACTCTCGTCCCAGATCTGTTTCATAAGCGGATCACGAAAAAGCACCCACGACTTGTACAGATATTCATAATAAGAATCAGTGCAGGCACCTATATGGCTGACCTTGTTGGTCCATATCCCGGTTGAAACGCTGATATCCTGACCAAGCAGTCCGATGGCCGAGCGGCGTTCATGAAGTGCAGTCATGGCTCGACGCGCAGCCTGATAGTATCTCGCATTATTGGTGAACCAGCTTAGCATACCCATTTCAATCAGGTAAGACCCGCCTTCTGCCACATTCACTGTATCACCTTTAACAGCGCCTGTTTTCAGGTTCACCCAGTAATACGGAATACCGGTTTTGGATGAAAACGCCGGTAAAATTCGATTGCCGAAATCAACAGCTTTCTGCAATACGGCCGGGTTTTGTGTGTATTGATACATGCTTAGCAATCCTCCCAGAACACGTATGTTAACCTCGAAAGTTTTTACAAAAATGTCCTCATCAAATGAAAGGGAATCGGTTACAAAACGTTCAATACGTTCGGCCTCACTGTCAAAGCCCATGACTTTCAGTGTGCTGTAGGCGTCGATGGGCGAAATGAACAGACTGCGGGCATACCAGTCATAATACGATTTTGAAAGCGGTTTCAGTACATCATGTCCCCAGGCATATTTTTTATAGGCACCCCACGCGTGCAGCATATCTGATTTAACAGTTTCGGCTTCATTAACTGTTGATATCACAGTGTTTTGTGAAAATACAAATGAAATTTGAACGAGAAATAACATGCAGAGGATAAGGGCTTTCATCAGGCAGACAGTTTGGTTTGTATAGACTGCAAAATTAAACTTCCTGAAGAATCAGCAGTAACAAAAATGAATTATTTCTGAAATACAACACCTGTAAGTCTATTTGTTTTTTAATTTTGATAAATGGTAAAACAAACAATTGTTATGAAAATATCTAAGATTTTATTTTTGACTTTTTGGGGTGTTGTGGCACTCACATCAGGGGTTTTTGGTCAGTTGCCCGTAAATA
>CAZKCK010000038.1:0-3074 GCA_964550695.1 uncultured Bacteroidales bacterium
GGAATAGCTGTACATACAGGCAAAAAAGGTTACCCGGCATACAATCTTGCAGGCGTATCAAAAGGGCAGTTTACAGGTAAGGTTGATTTAAGCCACAATGGTCTCAGAGGCGATGGTAATCTCACATTTCTTGGATCTGTATCCCTGACCGATACTACTAAAATTGGTGATTCTACTGATTATTTGTTTTTCCCGGATAAAATGAGGGCTCAGGTTCTTAGCTGGAATCTTGCAGAATCAGGCGGTAAGGTTCAGTATCCGCAGGTTACTGGTACAAAATCCCAGCAGGAATGGAGGCCTTACCTCGATAAAATGAATGTGAAAAGCAAGGAGGTGCCTTTTGCAATGTATAATAAGAAGATGAGCTTTAACGGAACACTGACTCTTTCACCAGAAGCACTTGATGGAAAGGGAGATGCCGGTTTCGATAAAGCCAGACTAAAGTCAGAAACATATACTTTCAGGCAAAAGGAACTAAGTGCGGATTCTGCTTTTTTTGGAATTAAAAGTTATGATAGTATTGGTGATGCCTTCGTCGCCAATAAATTCAGGGCTTATGTGAGTTTTGAAAAAAATAATGCGAGTTTTACTGCAAACAAGGGGTCGTCCATTAATCTGCCGGCAAATGAGTATAAATCTACACATACACATTTCGACTGGAATATTATAAGCGGTGCCATGCGTCTTGATGCCCCGGAAGCCTTGGCCGATATTGCAAAGCTTAAAAAAATGGACAAAGTTCAGCTTGCAAATCCTGAAATTGATAAAACCATAAAAATACCTGAATTCTTATCATTGAAACCCGGACAGGATTCTTTAAAGTTCTTTTCAGGGAATGCGGATTTTGATTTGAATAAAAATGTTATTACAGCCCACGATGTCAGATACGTACGATCAGCCGATGCAACCATATTTTCTTCCGATGGTAACATTACCATAACACAGAAAGTTGAGTCAATCCCTGTAAAGAATGCTGAAATTGTTACTTATAACAAGCAAATTGTGCATGAAATCACACAGGCTGATGTTAAAATTTTATCCCGTAAGAGTTATTCCGGAAAAGGAAGCATTTATTATTCTGCTGAACATACACAGGCCAATAAACTGCAACTTTCAAAAATTGAATCTGACCCGTTTACAGGAATTACAACAGGGGTGGGTGAGGTAAAGGATACTTCTGCGTTCAGACTCGGTAAGTACTTTGATTATTATGGCAATATCGGGTTGCAGGCAGATAGAAAATTTCTCCGTTTCGATGGTTTTTTCAGGCTAAATCATGCTGATTGCATCAAAAAAGATTACTGGGTAAAGTTTGATACGCTTGTTGACCCGGCAAATATTTTGATTCCGCTTAAAAAGGATTTGTATTCTTCTGATTTTGCAAAGCTTGAATCTGGTTTAAAGGTAAGCCGTACAACAGGTAATATATATGCATGTTTTATGCAACCAATGCCTGATCCGAAAGATATTTCGCTTTTCGAAGCTGGTGGCATGATGATTTACAATGAAGAATCAGGTGAATATCGTATTGGTTCTGAAAAAGTTGTACGCAATCCATTGTTACCGGGTAATCTGATTACTTACCAACCGGCTGGTTGTGTTGTGAAAGCCAAAGGACAGTTTGATCTGAAACCACAGTTTAGTCCAACTGTCAGGTTTTTAACTTTCGGGAAAGGAGAATACAAATTAAAATCTGATTCTGTCAGATTAAATGTACTGGTTGTGTTTGATTTCCCGTTCCTTACAGAATCTTCACAAATTCTTGTAAAAGCGATTGAATCGGCCAATGCACCGGTATTTGATATAAACAATGACAAGTACGTCAGACAGTTAAATGAATATGCCGGTGAAAAAGATGCAGAATTACTCAGATTCGACTGGCTTACCGGAACCACAAAAGCACCGGCAACCCTGAAATCAACTTTGCTGCTCACTGATATTGAATTTGTGTGGGATTCCGTAAATCAAACCTGGGATTGTTTCGGCCCATTGGGTATAGTTACGTTTAATGGTAAATTTGTTGGGCGCAAGGTTCAGGGATTTATTCAATTATCAAAACGGCAGGGTGTTAAGGAAGATGTGTTGAAACTGTATCTGAAACTTGCTGAAGATGATTATTACTACTTTGATTATGGAAAAGCCAGTATTCTCAGGGTATACAGTACCAACAATGATTTTATTCAGGCTGTTTCAAAGGAACGCGATCCTGTAAATATTAAATTTGAAAAGGAATCTGATAGCAAGCGTTGGCAGCCTTACAAAATTTCGTGGGTAAATAAAATTGAACCCATTAATTTCAGGGCTGAAATGGAAGAAAAAATGAAATAACTATGGATGTGACCATGATGATAATTCCGGTTCTTGCTTATCTGCTGGGTTCATTTTCAACCGCGGTCTGGGTTGGAAAATGGCTCTATGGTATTGATGTGCGTAGCCATGGAAGTGGTAATGCCGGCGCTACCAATGTAATGAGGATACTTGGGCCAAAAGCCGGAATACCCGTTATGCTGTTTGATGTGGCCAAAGGCTGGCTGGCCGTAGAGATTGCATTTTGGTACAGACCTGTTGGATTGAATGGAGTTGAATTTGAAATTTTTACTGTGGTTGTTGGTTTTTTAGCCGTTTTAGGCCATGTATTCCCGGTTTTTACAGGTTTTAAAGGTGGAAAAGGGGTGGCAACCCTGCTTGGAGTGGCTCTGGCTTTGTATCCATGGCCAGCCCTCGCAATTGCTGTGGTTTTCTTTGCCATGTTGTTTGCCTTTAGAATAGTGTCATTGTCATCAATCACTGCAGGATTGCTTTTCCCGGTTGCTGTTATGCTCCTGCCATATGAGCCACGGCCTGAACTTCCGCTTATTCTCCTCAGTATTTTTATTGCTGTTTTCATCCCACTTACGCATCGTCAAAATATTAAAAGGCTCTTAAAAGGTGAAGAGAAAAAGCTTAGCATCGCAAAAAAGCCGATTGTTTGAGACTGTTACTGCAAAAAATAGCCGCTTTTATTTTTCAATATTCTGCTTTTATTCTGTTTCGCTGGAAACAAGCTAAACATTGATTTGTAGAAAATCATGTTG
>CAZKCK010000038.1:3174-26472 GCA_964550695.1 uncultured Bacteroidales bacterium
TGTGCAAACAGCTTCAGGACCATCGTATGATTATATAATAAACCGGCAGTAGATGAGTTATATATTGGATCAATAAATCCGGTTGGATACAGGATTTTTTTAATTTTTATAACATTCAGGTTATAATTATGAAAATTAAATACTTGTAAAATAGTTAATTAACATTTGCCTGTTAATAACATCGTTACCACTGGTGAAATTTCAAGATTAGAATAAACTATTTTAGCACAAAATAATAGATATGATGTTTGCATCAATTTTGCTTCAGGTAGGTGCCACCGGAATGGTGACAGATACACTTCAGACTATACAACAGGCTCTTGGCGCACCCCAGATTCCGAAAACAGAAATCAGTCTTTCAGTTTGGGACCTTGCTATTAAAGGTGGTATCATCATGATACCTATCGCAATAATGTCAGTTATTGCAGTTTATATATTTATTGAGCGCCTTTTGGCAATCATGAAAGCTTCGAAGGAAGAACGTAACTTCATGAACAATATCCGTGATTTTATCCATAACGGCCGCATTGACTCAGCTATGGCGCTTTGCCGTACGCAGGACAGTCCGATTGCCCGCATGGTTGAGAAAGGCCTGAACCGGCTTGGAAAACCATTGGGTGATATTAATGCTGCAATCGAAAATGTGGGCAAACTTGAAGTTTCGCGGCTTGAGAAAAATATTGCTGTGCTTGGAACAATTGCCGGTGCTGCACCAATGCTTGGGTTTTTAGGAACAGTAACAGGTATGATCAGAGCCTTTTATGATATGTCGATGGCAGGTAATAATGTTGATATTATCATCCTTTCGAGTGGAATATACGAAGCAATGGTGACCACCGTGGGCGGATTGATTGTTGGTATTGCTGCTTATGTTTGTTACAATATGTTGGTTGCCCGCATCGAAAAGCTTGTCTTTATCCTTGAAGCACGTGCTACTGAATTTATGGATTTATTACAGGAACCGGCTTCCTAAAAAAAACCAGCAAAATGGCTATCAGAACCCGAAACAGGTTAAGTGTGGATTTCAGTACGGCATCAATGTCTGATCTCGTATTTTTACTGTTAATTTTCTTCATGATTTCATCAACATTGGTAAGCCCAAATGCTGTTAAACTATTGCTGCCCGGGAGTAATAGTAAAACAATGGCAAAACAGGCAGTTAATGTATATGTAAATGATAAATTTGAATATGCGGTCGATCCTAAGAATAATGGCACGGCTGTAACGGTATCTTTGGAACTACTTGGCCCTGCACTTGCTGAACTGCTTAAAAATCAAGCACCCGACGCATCCGTTGTACTTCGGGCCGATCGTATCGTTCCGGTGCAATACATTGTGAATGTGTTTGATGTTGTGAGTGGACTGAATGATCAGTATAAAACGAAATACAAAGTGATACTGGCCACAAAACCCAATAATACGCTTAAGTAATATGGAAAACAATAAAGCTGCGGGCATTTTAGGTACAGTCATTGTTCATGCACTGCTGCTTTTACTTTTATTTTATTTTGGATTATCAACCCCGTTACCGCTTCCGGGAGAGGAAGGAATGGAAGTAAATCTGGGATATTCTGAGCAGGGTTATGGTGATGTGCAGCCAAAAGACCTTCCTGCCGAACAGGCAAGTGTACAGCCTGCCCCTTCCAAACCGGCAAAAGAAGAACTGGTAACAACAAATGATGAAGAAAGTCCTGCTATCTCAAAAAAATCGAAAAAAAAACAGGAAATCACAGAATCAGAAACCAGCAAGACAAAACCTGTTGATGAACAGCCGGTTAAACCAAAGGTGAACCAGAATGCCATGTATACCGGCAAAACAAATGGATCTAATTCGTCTGGCAACCAGGGTATTGCAGGTGGTGTTGGCGATCAGGGAAATCCCAATGGAACACCCGGATCCTCAAATTATTCCGGACATGGTGGTGCCGGTGATGGAATCGGATTCCAGTTGAAAGGGCGTGGAAAGATTTATTTGAATCAGCCTCCCTATGACTCTGATGAACAGGGCAGGGTAGTGGTTGAAATTATTGTTGACAGGGAAGGAAACGTGCTCAGAGCCACAGCCGGAAAAAAAATCCCCGGCACAAGCACTGGAACAACCGTCAGTGACCAAAAGCTTTGGAACCTGGCAAGGCAGGCTGCGCTAAAATCAAAATTTACACCTGATCCCAAAGCTGTTGAAGAACAAGTTGGGTATATAACCTACAACTTTATCAAACTCAATTAATTGGCTTTACCTTTCATAATCTTGCTTCTTAGCTGATTGTTAATCAGAATAAAGTAAAGCCCTGGCTGAAGGTTTTCAACCGATAACGATATGTGTTTTTGATTCAACTGCCTGTCAAGAACCAAACGCCCTGACACATCAAAAATTTTCAGATTATTAATGTAACCTGAAGCTAAAGTTAAGTTTAACTGATTGTTAAACGGGTTTGGAAATATACTTAATACTGGATTTTTTTCAATTTCAGCCACATTCAGTAAATCGCTGCAAGTGTATGGCGTGCCCCATTCTTCAATTCCTTTCTTCCAGTAAACAAGCCCGTATGATTCAAAAGCAAAGTCATATCTGGTATAATAATCTCCACCCAGTCCTTCTACATATGTTTTGTCAAGATAACCCATATTGGTTGTTTTGGGGCTGCCTTTTACAATAATTACCGATAGGCAGGTATCATCCGGGATCCGGTAAAATCCGAGATAAAGGCTTTTGCACGGCTTACCGAACATTTGTGTAAATCCACGATTGTAATTGTCTGTAACAGTTCCATCAAGTGAAATAATTTCGCCCGGAAGCTTGTTAATTGAATTTTCAATCTGTGAAAAATTGACTTGCTCCGTGTATACCCCATCAAAATAAAAGATCGTGTCAGAACCACCTGCTGTCCATGTTTCACGCGAACAAGACTGCCATTCAAGATAAAGTGTGTCAAGATTTTGTGAAAAGGTTTGCGCAATGAGTTTTTTAATCGATTTCTTGCTTTTCTGATAATACATATCCTCCAGCGTATACAATGTATGTAACTCATCTCCAATATTATAATTATAACAATCATGTGCTGTCAGGTTCTGGCTTCCTGTTTGTGGATTACTCAATCCGGTAAGTGTGAATTGGTTGGGTAAATCTGGAATCAGATAAGGCTCAATGTCCGGAAATACATAAAAAGGGATAACTTTTACAAAACCATATGATTTGCTGATCTTAAACTGTTTGTTATTGATACTGTGTGAAATGGGGGTTCCATTTGAATCTAACGCCTGAAGGCTTATTGTTTTTACCGAATCTGTAAGGCCAATAAACGTTTCAGGAGCCCATCCGCTTAAAGTGGCTTTAACTTTTAAGTCATCTCTTTCATAACAAACCCATGATTCATTGAGTACTGCATTGGTCTTTATTAAAATAGGTGTTCCTTCAAGGTTGTTAAAAATGTAATCGCCATTTGGGAACACGCTGAATTTTCGTCCAATCCACGAACCGCCATGATCACTGAAACAAAAATCGTTTTGTGATGCTGGCCTGATTACGGGATAATTCCAGAATACCTGACATCCCCAGCCATTTGTAACAGAGTCGGGCCTGATGGCATTTTGCTCAGTTCCATCACTGAAAAATGAGGTGGTATTGGGGTTTACGCATTTATACTCCTGCGAAAAACCTGATAATGACATAAGAATCAGTAAAATAAAAGGGAATAGTTTATTCATGGTATGTCGATAAATAAAGGGTCTGTTTTTATTGGTTACAAATATATATGATTTGTAACCGGGTTGAATTAATTATTTTAAGCAACAGTTGAAATTCTTATTTTACTTTTGCATCAAGTTAAATGACTATGAAGGATTTATCACAAGAGGTATTCGAAAACTTTCCTGATAGGTTGAAGATGAAGCTTAAAGATCCCTTGCCGGGTTTGGTTTCACATCTTAAATTAGCTCCGCTTATCCGTATCAGTGATCTTCAAATGTTGAATTATCCCGAACATGCTGTTGAGAGCGCAGTTTTATTTTTATTGTTTAAAAAAGCCAATCAATTGAATGTTGTATTTATCCAACGGCCTGAGTATGATGGCGTGCATTCAGGTCAGATTGCGTTACCGGGTGGAAAAACTGAATTATCTGATCCTGATTTTATATATACTGCGCTTCGTGAAACCCATGAAGAAATTGGTTTTAGATGTGATATACAGAATGTACTCGGTGTTTTAAGCCAGCTATACATACCTCCGAGTAATTTTATTGTGAAACCGGTTGTGGCTTTTGTACATGATCTCCCTCAATTTGTTCCGCAACCTGAAGAAGTTGCCAATATTATCATGGTGCCATTGGCTGACTTGTTAAATAAGGAAAATTTAACCGAAAGTTATTTCCTGTCTCGTGGAAATGACGTAATAAAAGCACCGTGTTACAGTGTAAGCGGAGTTAAAATATGGGGCGCTACTGCCATGATTGTTAGTGAGTTCATCGATATTTGTGATCAGGTATTAAACACTGCTTGAGACGATTCATTATGAGTTTAAAGTATTGTTGTTAATTATTTTCTGAATACTTTAGCCCGCAATATGTGCTGTTTGGTCTCGTTATTGGAACGGATTTGAATTTTATTCATTATTAAGAATCATGAAATTTTATTTTTTATTTATAATCTGCTTATTGTCGTTTTTTTTTTTTTTTTGCGATCCTCCGGTTGATGCAAATGATACAATCGTTTTTTGGCACTTTAAAGGCAATAATACTTTAAATTTTAATCAACTTCATGTTTCAAACTGGTCAGAAGGAGGTGAGAATTCACTAGCTGGTACAACATATGTAAGTTTTACTGGTGTTTATCAAAAGGGGAATTATACTGTTGATCATCAGGTTAATCTGGGTTATGGCATGTTACGTACCCAAGAAAAAAAATTAAAAAAGACGGAAGACAAACTTGATGTAACAAGTACTTTTTCATACAAAGCAATGGGAAAATGGAATTATTCAAGCCTGATTAATTTTAAAACCCAGTTTACCAACGGATATAAGTACCCGAATGATTCAACAATTGTTTCTGCCTTTATGGCTCCGGCATACCTTACGGCATCATTGGGTATGCAGTTCAAACCAAATGATAACTTTTCGCTGTTTATTTCACCGGCCTCAGGCAAATTTACACTTGTAATGGATCAAAAACTAGCTGACGCTGGCGCTTTTGGTGTTACCAAAGCCGTGTATCTGAATGATTCTTCATTATATATCGTTAAAAGAGGCCGAAATGTGAAACCTGAGTTTGGGTTCAATATCAATGCTTATTTGCGTAAGGAGATCATTACAAACATATTTATCGAAAGCCGGTTAATTCTGAATAACAACTATCTTGACGAGAATAGGCCAAACCGTTGGAATATTGATATCAACTGGGAAGCCCTACTTAACTTTACCATCAACAAATTTTTCAGTTCCAACTTTCGTTTGAATATGATTTATGACCACAATACAAAAATTGTTGATTATAAATATATTAATAACGTGAAGACGATCACGGGTGAAGGCCCGCGTACTCAATTTAAGGAGTCATTCGGAATAGGATTGAACTATCGGTTTTAATAAAAAAGGCCCCCGGCAGGGGGCCTGATCATTGTGGCAATTTTTTTAATTGAGATTCAGGAAAATTTCTCCTGTTGATTTGGTATGCAGAACCATCAACGACCTTGAGTAGGCCATAATAAATGCGATAGATTTTTTTGATGGAAATGAGGTGAAATTTTTACTTAGCAAAATGCCCTGATCATTCATTAGCGTATAAGATTTCTTCATGCGGAGGGTTTTGGTTATACATCAACTATATAACGCACCTCACGGTCAATTATTTTTGCGAATGAAGAAAATTCCGGAAATCTTTTAAAAGGAAACCGGAGAATCTTATAATTTAATCTATATCAGTAAGTTAGAATTACATCTTTGTCTTTGATGAGTTTTCGAAGGTTGATGAGTGCATACCGCATTCGTCCAAGTGCAGTGTTGATACTGACATCAGTCTGGTCAGCGATGTCCTTGAAGCTCATATCTTCATAATGACGCATCATCACAACCTCACGCTGTTCCTGCGGCAGGTAATCAACCAAACGGCGAACGTCTTTCAGAACCTGTTCAAAAACAAGTTTTTGTTCAACCGAACGATCCATCATATTCAGCGTTTCGAAAATATCATATTCCCCACCGCTGTCAATTGTTGGAAAACGTTTTGATTTGCGGAAGTAATCAATGGTGAGATTATGCGCAATACGCATAGCCCACTGAATAAACTTCCCTTCTTCTTTATAATTCCCTGACCTGATGGTGTTTATAACCTTCATAAAGGTGTCCTGAAACAAATCTTCAGCCAGATGCCGGTCTTTGACAACTGTCAGGATATAAGAAAAAATTTTATTCTTGTGACGGCTAATCAACTCTTCTAAGCAGGAATGGTTTCCCTGAATATAGAGATTAATCAGCTCCTGATCGCTAATTTCGTAGCTTTTCATTGAGCCTCCCTTATTAATTGGTTTACAACTAAGAGAGTAAAGATTAACCTATAAGCAAGCCGTATTAATGATTAATAGAATTCGAATCAGTAAAACCTCATAGCCTTACGAATATGCAAATATAATCACATTTTCACTAAATGCAAGTGTTTTGCTTCATTTTTTAATATTTTTTTTGGAAAAATCAGGTTTCTGAGCCCTTCTTGTGATATTCGGACTGCCGGGATGTAGATTTTATCAGGGATTCAGGCTTAATAATCGTAAATTTGCGGGTTTATTTAATAGATTATGTACATTCGGACTGAAGATTTAGATCCTCACAAATATATCATTATCAAGGGAGCAAGGCAGCATAACCTGCAGAATATTGATGTAGCTATTCCTCGTAATAAACTGGTGGTAATCACTGGATTATCCGGTTCCGGCAAGTCATCTCTGGCTTTTGATACCTTATATGCTGAAGGTCAGCGACGATATGTTGAAAGCCTCAGTTCATATGCGCGTCAGTTCCTTGGACGAATGAGCAAGCCCGATGTGGATTACATCAAAGGTATTTCACCTGCTATTGCCATCGAACAAAAGGTTAATACCCGAAATCCAAGGTCAACAGTTGGTACTTCTTCTGAAGTGTATGAATATCTTAAGTTGTTGTATGCCCGTATAGGGGTTACCTATTCGCCGGTTACCGGAAATGTTGTGAAACGGGATACCATTACTGATGTGACTGATTATATCATAAGTTTACCCACATCTTCCAGAGTAATGGTGCTGGCTCCGGTGGTACTTAATAATGAGCGTTCATTGTCCGGCCACCTGACGTTGCTTTTACAGCAGGGTTTTACCCGCGTTTTTGTAGAAAATAATATTCAACGAATTGAAGATATTCTTGCAAACATTGATGATGCTGATTCACTGAACGATATACTTGTACTGATCGACCGTTATGTGATTGATGACAATCCTCACGAGAATTCATCACGCATTTCTGATTCAGTTCAGACGGCATTTTATGAAGGTCACGGAAGCTGTCTGGTGGACTGTAAAACTGAGGAACAGGAAAGCAGACGGTGGTTTTCAAATCGTTTTGAAGCTGATGGTATTGAATTTGAGGAACCCACGGTGAATCTGTTTGCATTTAATAATCCGTTCGGCGCCTGTAAAACATGTGAAGGATTCGGAATGGTGATAGGCATTGATGAGGATCTGGTGATCCCCGATAAGAGCTTATCGGTTTTTGAAGATGCAGTTGCATGCTGGAAAGGTGAAAAACTGAGCGAGTACAAAAATGTTTTCATAACCGATTCCAGAACTTATAACTTCCCGGTGCATAAACCGTACTGTGAACTTAACCATGAACAGAAAAGCCTTTTGTGGAACGGAAAGGGAATGGTTGAAGGGATTGATCATTTTTTTAAAATGGTTGAGGAAAATGTGTACAAAATTCAATATCGTGTATTGTTGTCACGCTACCGTGGCAAGACAATGTGCCCGGACTGCAAGGGAACAAGGCTGAGAAAAGATGCAGGATATGTTAAAATCGGTGGTAAGTCGCTGATTGACTTGGTTTCAATGCCTGTTAGCAGCCTGCTGTATTTTTTCAATAAATTATCGCTTACAGATTTTGAGTATCAGGTTGCAAAACGATTGCTTACCGAAATAATCAACAGATTGAGGGTTATGAATGATGTTGGCCTTGGATACCTGAATCTGAACCGGTTATCGAATACTTTGAGTGGTGGTGAATCACAACGACTGAATCTGGCAACTTCACTCGGATCGAGTCTGGTGGGATCGCTTTACATTCTTGATGAACCCAGTATTGGTTTACATCCGCGCGATACGCACCGTTTGATAGAAGTGCTGAAAAAACTCCGTGATATAGGCAATACAGTGATTGTTGTGGAACACGACGAAGAAATTATTAAAGCAGCAGATTATATAATTGATATAGGCCCCCTTGCCGGAATGCAGGGCGGTAACCTTGTATTTGCAGGTAATATTGTTGAATTATTATCTGATAAGGATTCACTTACTGCACGTTATATTAATCATACACTCAGTATTCCGGTACCACTTAAGCGAAAAAAGTGGAAAGAATTTATTGAGATTGTAGGTGCCTACGAGAATAATCTTAAGAATCTGACTGTAAAAATTCCACTTGGAATAATGACGGTGGTGACTGGTGTCAGCGGTTCCGGTAAAACAACCCTGATCAAACGTATACTGTATCCTGCATTAAAAAAAATTGCCGGAGGTTTTGCTGACAAAACCGGTAATTTTATGCGACTCAATGGTGATTATAAGAAATTTGAAACAATAGAGCTTGTTGACCAAAACCCCATTGGCCGATCAACAAGGTCAAATCCTGCTACATACGTTGGTGCCTACGATGAAATCAGGAATCTTTATGCAGATCAACCATTGGCTAAACTTCGCGGATACAAACCCGGTTATTTTTCATTCAATATTGAAGGTGGGCGGTGCGAAGAATGTGAAGGCGATGGCAGAGTGAAAATTGAAATGCAGTTTATGGCTGATATTTACCTTAAATGTGATAGTTGCCATGGCAAACGATACAAAGATGAGACCCTGGATATCAGGTATAACGAAAAAAATATCAGCGATATCCTTGAAATGACCATTGATGAGGCAATTGATTTTTTTGGCACTGATAACAAAGCACATGATACCGGAAGCCGGATTAAAAACAAACTGTTGCCGCTTCAGGAAGTAGGTCTTGGTTACCTGAAGGTTGGTCAGCCTTCGAGTACTTTGAGCGGAGGAGAAGCACAACGCATAAAGCTGGCTTATTTTCTGGCAAAAGGTCAGACTGAACGTCCCGGTTTGTTTATTTTTGATGAACCCACCACTGGCCTCCATTTTCATGATATACATAAGTTACTCAAAGCATTTGATGCCCTTCTGCATAAAGGTCACTCGCTGATTGTAATTGAGCATAATACTGAGATTGTGAAATGTGCTGACTGGATTATTGACCTTGGGCCTGAAGGTGGTGATGAGGGCGGGAATATTGTGTTTGAAGGAACACCGGAAGACATGGTCATCAACAATAATTCATATACTGCTCAATTTCTGAAAAGTAAACTTCAGCAATGATGAATTCTTTCACTTTGCATTGAACAATATGGATAGCAATAGGTTGTCTGCTTTGATTTATCTGATAAAACTATTTGTATGACTGCATTAAAATTTAAAACCAATATTCATTGCGCCAATTGCCTTAAAACTGTCAGTCCGGTTTTGAACAATATATCAGAAATTGATAGTTGGAATGTGATTATGGAACATTCTGACAGGTTGCTGGAAATAGAAGGAGATGTTACTCCTGAATCAATTATTGAAAAACTTGGTGAATGTGGATTTTCAGCAGTTTTTGTTGATGCCATATAGGATTTCCGATGCGTTTATGAGCATAGTTTATGAGTAAATTACTCACCAATCACCCGGTGCAATAATTATTTATTTGGTATAAAAAACTGAATTTGTGAATGTTATTGTCAGGTTTCATAATTGTATCATCACTTATTCTATTAAAATCCGGCAAATATACTGTTGATTAAAATAAAATCTTTAATTTTGGGTAATCTCTAAAAACCCTGAAATGAAAGGCTTGTTTGGTCTTTTTCGTAAAAAGCAAAGCATTGTGAGTCCGGTTAATCTCGAATTGTTTAAAGGACTTTCGTTTGGCTTCGCATTGCACGAAATAATTCTGGATAAGCAAGGCCGGCCTGTTGATTACAGATTTATTGATGTAAATCCGGCATTTGAGGAGAAAACAGGACTTAAGCGGAATGCTATTCTTGGAAAACGAGTGCTCGAAGTGATGCCCCAGACCGAGCCTATATGGATTGAGCGTTATGGTGAAGTGGCTTTAACAGGAAAGCCTCAGAGTTTCGAGCAGGTTTCAATAGCATTAGATAAATATTTTGAAGTTTCGGTTTTTAGTCCTCAAAAATATTTGTTTGTTGTTGTTTTTGAAGACATTACTCATCGAAATATTGAAAGGAAAATTATTAGCGATCAGGCACGGTTATATGTAAATCTGTTTGAGTCAAGCAATGATATGCTTCTGTTACATGATTTTGAGGGTATTGTGGTTGATGTGAATAAAAACGCACTCGATTTTTTTGGTAAAGCAAAACATGAAATAGTTGGCAAACCGCTATCTGAAGTCAGATATGATCAAAATGAAGAAGCATTCAAAAATAATATTCAGAAAGTTGTTGTTGATCAGAATATCAGATTGGAATCAGTATGGAGAGATAAAAATGACCACCCGGTTGATGTTGAGATTCTTGCCAGTGTTTATGATGTTGAAAAAAAATTAATCCTGGCTAACATCCGTAATATTTCTGAACAAAAGAAATCTCTCAGGCTCATACGTGAGTCTGAAAATCGTTTCATGGCAATATTCATGCAGACAACCGTTGGCATCGTCTTACTGGATATGAATGGAATAATTCTGGAGGCAAATCAAAAATTTTGCTCAATTACGGGCTTTGATAATCTGTCACTTAAAAGTGCCAAATACAGTGATTTAATCCCCGGTATTATTTTCCCCCTGTCATCTCCAATAGCTTCACAGCTTGATACTACGGGCAATGATGCGGTTTTTTCGGAATTGAGAATATTGCATAAAAATGGGAATCCGGTCTGGGTAAATCAGAACCTTTCGGTTATTGCAAACAATGAATCCGGACAGACTTTATATCTCGCTGTTGTAACAGATATTTCTGAAGTTAAGCAAGCCCGTAAGAGCCACCAGATCAGTGAAGAAAAACTCCAGAATATCCTGAAGGATCAATCAGAATTCTTTATCTCGTGGAAAACTGATGGTACCATTATTTTTGTAAATGAAGCTTTTTGCAAGTATTACAATGTAAAAAGGGAAGAAAAGCTTAAAACAAAATTTTATGACCAGATTGATGAAAACGTTGCGGAACGGATCAGATTAAAAATAAGCACTTTAAGTGTTGACCAACCATCATTAACTGATAAGCATTGTGAGAAAATGGCCGATGGTTCTGAAGTCTGGCATGAATGGACAGATCGTGGTTTTTTTGATGAACATGGTGAATTGTTTGAAATTCACTCTATTGGATATGATATCACACGTCAGGTTCAGGCTGAGCAAAAACTGAATGTTCAGAACCTGTATTTTGAGTATCTGTTTAATAACCTTCCACAAGCTATCGTAATTTTAAATGCCGGGAGTAAAATCGTACGGATAAATAATTATTTTACTGATCTGTTTTTGTTCACAAATTCAGAATGTGAGGGTAAAGATATCAACAATCTGATTGTACCTGAATCACACAAAACGGAGGGCGAAGAGAGTTCAAGTCAGATAATGGGAGGTCAACTCGTTTCTTTTCAATCAGTAAGGATAAGAAAGGATAAGTCAGTTGTAAACATTTCATTCATTGGCCTGCCTTTGATAAATAATGGAGAGGTCATTGCAGCTTATGGTATTTATCGGGATATTACCATTCAAAAGAAAGCCGAAGAAGTGCTGCTGCAAGCCAAAGAAAAAGCTGAAGAGAGTGACAGGCTTAAATCAGCTTTTCTTGCCACCATGTCACATGAATTGCGTACGCCACTCAATGCAATTATTGGATTTTCAAGTTTGATTGATGAGTCATACAATGTTATTGAAATACTTGATTACCTGAAAATTATCAATCAAAGTGGAAACCATTTGCTGGGGATCATTAACGATATGTTTCATCTGAGTGTGCTGGAAGCTGGTGAAATCAACATCAACAGAAGCTATTTTAAACCTGCATTGCTTTTTCTTGAAGTAATGGATATTATTGGAAGTGAACTGAATACCCACAATAAGCCACATTTGAAACTTGTTTATAATTCAGTCCCGGATTTAGATCAGATTGAGATATTTTCTGATTATCAGAAAATTGAGCAGGTACTGATGATATTTCTTAAAAACTCGATCAAGTTTACAGAAGAAGGCTTTATTGAATATGGTTTTTATCTGACTGATAAGGATATCGTGTTTTATGTAAAAGATTCGGGAGTTGGAATTGCACCTGAAAAGCTGAATGTAATTTTTGAAAAGTTCAGACAGGCAGATGAGACTTCAACACGTACTTTCGGGGGAATCGGAATTGGGCTGACGATTGCCAGAGAGCTTGTCAACATCCTGAAAGGCAGTATATTTGTTGAATCGACCCTGAGTGCTGGTTCAAATTTTGGGTTCTCAATATCACTTACTGAAGCACAGGTTAAAGGTGTTAAAACAACCAAGGTCACCGGCAGTGATTTATTTGAAGGTAAACGGGTTTTGGTGGCTGAGGATGAAGAATCTAATTTTTTATTGCTCGATAGCTCACTCAAAACAACGGGTGTAACTATTTTTCGGGCCTACAATGGTAAGGAAGCTGTTGATTTTGTGCGTCGAAACCCAGCCATTGATTTAATTCTGATGGATTTGAAAATGCCGGTACTTGATGGATTTATTGCGACCAATGAAATTAAAAAGGCTTTCCCCCAAATTCCAATTATTGCGCAAACCGCCTATGCCATGGTTGGCGACCGGGCAAAAGCCATTCAGGCCGGCTGTGATGATTATATTTCGAAACCTATCCGCAGAGATGCGCTTATTGCCCTGATGAAAAAGTATATCAGGTAGGCATTTGTTGCTCATGAAATTGCCGGAGTTGTCTCAAAATGGACAGATATTTCTGTTACTAAAATGTTCTGGAGCTAAAAGGATAAACTTCGTGCACCCAAATCAGAACTTCGGCATGGTAAAATATTGTTATTGAATAACTAAGGGAAAATATTATTTTATATAACCAACTCTCAAAAAGTATTATGCTTTACTGTTTATAAATTGATAAAGATGTTTTTTGTCTGTATATAGCAGTATCACAATTATTTAAATAAAGTATAACGGAAAAGTGGCTACCCTATAAATGGAGAAACGGGGGCAAGCCCCCGCGTCTCCAAACTTTAACCAAAAACAATTTACAAACCAATGAAAACAAAATCAAGAATGACTTATTCTCATTATGGGTGCAAAAGTAAAAACATTTTTTAATATAAAAAACTTTTTAGAATGAAATTTAATTAAAAACATGTTAAATTTTAATTGATTGATATAGAAGTTTCTATAAATGATGCTTTAAGAAGTTTTTAATTTTTTTTCAATAGTCTTTATACCTCCATTAATTTTCTTTATTTTTGTGTGTATATGGATGCAAAGGTAAATAACAGATGGAATTATAAGACCTTTATGGTCTTGTTTTTTAGTTTGTTATTTATTGTAAAGAGTTTAACAGCACAATCACAAAAGCCTTCTGTTTTCGTTGAAAATAAAGGTCAATGGCCATCCAAAATTCTTTATAAAATTGATTTAGCGGCTAATATTACATTATTTATTGAAGATCAAGGGTTTACTGTCAATATCATCAGCGATTCAGATACCCATGAACATGCGGGTGAGGGAGATCCGCATATGCATGCTGCTGATTCCATCAAAGGACATGCTTATCATGTAAGTTTTGAGGATTGTAAGAAACCGCAGATTGTTGCTTCGTTCAGGTCACCAGATTATCAGAACTATTTTACCCAAAAAGAGAAGGGTGTAAGCAAAGTTTATAAGTATGCTGAAGTCACACTCAAAGATATTTACCCGGATATTGATGTTAAATTTTTAACGGCCGATAACCATTTTAAGTATGAATTTCATTTAGGGAAACATGCTGATTATAAAATGATTAAACTTCGATACACCGGGTTGGATGAAATAGTTCTCGAAAATGGTAACCTCGTGTTGACCAATACAATTTTACCACTTTCAGAAATCAGGCCAGTATCATGGGTTTACAGCAATGCTCAGAAGATCGATTGCAGTTGTGCTTATGTTTTAAAAAGCAATCTCGTAACATTTGATTTGCAGTCAGTAACTGCAACTGTTGATTCACTTGTGATTGATCCGGAGTTAATATTTTCAACATATTCCGGTTCTGTTTCTGATAACTGGGGTTTTACAGCCACGTATGACAAGAATGGCAACGTATATTCAGGGGGCATTGTTTTTGGGAACAATTATCCCGTTAGTCTGGGGGCGTATCAAACAACTTTTTCGGGTAACTGTGATATCGGAATAATGAAATACAGCCCTGACGGATCCAACAGGCTTTTTGCCACCTTTCTGGGAGGTCAGTATGCTGATTTACCACATAGCCTGATTGTAAATGAAAACAATGATCTGGTTATTTTCGGCACTACGGGATCACAAAACTACCCCGTTACAGCCGGAGCCTATGATGTCAGTTTTAATGGAGGTCAGGCGTTTACGTATGAATCTGTGTTAAATTTTCCGAATGGTTCTGACATTGTTGTAAGTGTTTTGAGTGAAGATGGAACCAGTTTGCTTTCATCAACTTTTCTTGGTGGCAACGGCAATGACGGACTGAACTATCGCACACGTTATGCACCTGTGATTACCTATGGAAATGATACATTATATTATAATTACGGTGATGGTGTCAGGGGTGAGGTAATTACTGATAATCAGAATAATATTTATATTGGTTCCTGTACTTTTTCTACAGATTTTCCTGTAACTCCCGGAGCATTTCAACTGCAAAATCATGGAAAACAAGAGGGGATTGTGGGTAAATTTGATCAATCACTCTCCAATCTTGTCTGGTGCTCGTATCTGGGTGGGAGTAATGATGATGCTATTTATTCAATTGATAATGATCAGTTTAACGATGTATATGTTTCCGGTGGTACAGTTAGTTCCAATTTTCCGGTCAGCCCAGGCGCATATAAATCCGGATTTCAGGGTGGTACTGCTGATGCGTTCGTTACGCATTTTTCATCAGGCGGAAATGTGCTTTTGGGTTCAAGCTATTTTGGCTCAGGTGCGTATGATCAGAGTTATTTTGTAAGAACTGACAAGGACGATGGTGTATATATTTTCGGACAGACCAGAGCCACTGGTTCAACATTGATCTTTAATGCCGCATATTCCCAGCCCAACAGCGGGCAATTTATTGCAAAATTTCCATACAATCTTACTTCTTTGAATTGGAGTACCGTTTTTGGAACCGGCAACGGCCAGCCGAATATTTCGCCAACTTCATTTATGGTTGATATTTGTAAACGTATTTATGTTTCAGGATGGGGGCGTATTTGGGGAAACTCGGTCTATCAGGGTGTTTCCTACCCCTGGGGATCGGTTTTCGGAACAAAGAACATGCAGATAACTCCCGATGCTGTTCAGAATGTAACTGACGGGCAGGATTTTTATGTGGGGGTTATAGGTCAGGATGCCTCTTCGCTGGTGTATGGTACCTACTTCGGTGAACAATATTATGCATCATGCAATTACAGCGGACATGACCACGTTGATGGCGGAACGAGCCGTTTCGATCCTTTTGGAAATATTATACAGAGTGTTTGTGCTTCATGCGGTCATTGTCAGCACTTTCCAACTTACCCGAATCCCGGGGTCTGGTCAGTTACCAACAATTCAGCTAACTGTAACAATGCTGTTTTTAAAATTAATCTTCAGGCCAACATGGCGGTGGCTTCTTTTGATTATCCTGTTCCGGGTTGTTCCCCATCAGCGATTGCTTTTGAAAACAACAGCACCGGCAGCAACTTTTTATGGAATTTCGGGGATCCGGCATCCGGTGATCTTGATACATCGACCCTTGCAAACCCTGTACACCTGTATCAGCAACCGGGTTTATATCAGGTCAGGTTGATAAGTTATTTGCCTATTGGATGTAACCCTTCTGATACTACTTACAAAGATATTCTGGTTCAGGCCAATACATCCATTTCTCTTGATTCAGTGCAGGTTTGTTTTGGAATTCCTGCACAGATCGGATTAAATCCCTCGGGAGCTTCAGTCACTTATCTGTGGACCCCGGCTTCGGGGTTGAGCAATACTTCGGTTTCGAATCCGCTTGCCACACCTGCATCAACTACCAATTACCAGTGCATAGTGAGTAATGGCTTATGTACCGATACACTTTTACAAACGGTTGAAGTTCATGATATTTCGGTAAACGCCGGGAGTGATACCACTTTGTGCACAGCCAGCTATATGCTTACAGGTTCATCAAACCATTCAGGTACCTCGTTTATCTGGTCATCCAATCCTTTTTATTCGGATACATTAAATGCTTCTGTAGCTGATAGTAGCCTGATGGTACAGTTAACAACTCCTGATTCCCTTTTTTATCTGAAGGCGCTTGGAATAAATAATTGTATTGATTATGACAGTGTTGCGCTTTCATCCGGAATGGCCGAAATACAGGTTTCTGGTACGGATACACTATGCCATGGCGAAGGTGCATTCTTGCAGGTCATTAATCTTTTCCCCTCAATATCATTGAGTTATTTCTGGTCTCCGCTAAATGCAATTGTTTCCGGGGCTCAAACCGCGAATCCGTATGTTCAGCCTGACTCTTCGATGTGGTTTTATGTTCAGGCTGTAAGCCCTTCATTGTGCAGCACAATCGATAGTGTTTACGTTTTTGTTGATGAAGTAAGTGCTGACCTGATACTCTCCAATATTAATTGTTATGGCGAATGTACCGGTTCAGCAATTCTCTCAATTCAAACCGGAATTTCACCATATTCAGTAATGTGGAGTACAGGAGGAAACGGCTTATCTGTTAACGGTTTGTGTGCAGGTAATTTTTGGGTGAGTATTTCCGATTCATTGTTGTGTGATACTGTGATAAATTTTGTGATTGCCCAGCCTCCTGTTATGTCAGTGGCTTCGCAGGTAACTGATGTGCTTTGCAATGGTTCCTATTCCGGTTCAATCAATCTTTCAGTCAGTGGCGGAACACCTCCTTACACCTACATTTGGTCGAACGGAGCTACTACCGAAGATGTCGGATTGCTTACTGCGGGGAATTATTCGGTATTGATTTCTGATAATAATCTTTGTGACACAACCATGTTTTTCACTGTAAATGAGCCCCCGGCCTATCAAATCACACAGCAGCCAACCCCTGTAACATGCCATGGAATGAGTAACGGAAGTGTGGTTTTGGGCGTTTCAGGTGCTTCACCACCCTATACAATCATATGGTCGAACGGAGATATTGGTCTGATGGCTGACAGTTTGGGAGCTGGCTTGCTGACTGTTACCATTTCAGATATTTACAATTGTGATTCTGTGATTGAGTTTTTAATCACCGATCCTCTGTTGCTGAGCCTTCAGCCTCAGATTACGCCGGTTTCATGTTATGGTGCTGCTGATGGAAAAATTGAACTCGCTGCTGCAGGCGGAATCCCTCCTTATGCTTTTGCCTGGTCGAACGGGAGTGCTTCAAATACAATCGAAAATCTGCCGCCAGGAGTATACAGTGTAATTGTAACTGATTCATTGCTTTGTACAATGAGTGATACGTTTATAATCAACAGTCCCTTGCAAATTGAAGTTTCTTCAATGATCAAACCCGTAACTTGTAAGGGATTTGCTGACGGAGCAATTTCATTGACGGTAAACGGAGGAACGCCTCCATATACTTTTACCTGGTCTGACGGCAGTGCCGGATCATCAATCACAGGTAAAGCCGGCGGTGATTATTCAGTCACTGTTTCTGATAGTAAATCGTGCGATACGATTCTTACTTTTGTCCTTCCTGAAGCTGATTCAATAGTTATTCAGGCCACAATCGAGCAGCCCACTTGCCATGATTCAAATGATGGCTCAATCCAGACAGCTACCTCAGGAGGTATGCCACCCTATACTTATATGTGGTCGAATGGAGAAATTCTGCCGACAGTTAGCGGTCTGGTTGGTGGAACCTATCAGCTTGATTTTATGGATGCTTACGGATGCAGTGTTGTACAATCCTATATTCTGAATAATCCGGCTGTTATTCAGGTTACGCCCGAAATTTTTCCGGCTTCATGTAGCAACAATGGTGAAGTGAAAATTATTGTAACCGGGGGAGTTGAACCTTACAGCTTTATCTGGAGTAATGGCGCTACATCGCAGAATATCAGTGAATTGCCCAAAGGTACCTATGTTGTGCAAATTACAGATGCTGGTAATTGTATAATGAATTTTGAATTTGTGGTTGATGGAGCAGAACCTATAACCATAAATCCTATAATTACTCCTTGCCGATGCTATGGAAGCAATGATGGGCAGATACTGCTTGAAATTTCAGGCGGTAACGGCAACAAAACAACGAAATGGAATGTTGAAGAACTCCATGGAAATCATATAGTTTATCTTGCCACCGGAACATATATTTGTACGGTAACTGATGAACTGTTGTGCCAGGCATCAGATACTTTGTTTGTTCCCCAACCGGATAGTCTGTTTGCTGTATTAACTGTAAATCCGGTGATATGTGAAGGGAGACGCAATGGAAGTATCTTTTTACAGCCCTCAGGAGGTACTCCGCCGTATACATTTATCTGGAGTAATGGTTCCCGGGAGCAAAATCTTGAAAATATCGGAAAAGGGTTGTATAGTTTTGGAATCAATGATATGAATAATTGTGCTTTTGATGATACCGTAACCCTGCATGAAATTTCGTGTAATATTTTTATCCCCAATGTTTATACACCTAACGCTGATGGTGTAAATGACAACTTTGAAATTGTTGGTATTGAATATTTTCCTGACAATGAGTTGCTTATTTTTAATCGTTGGGGGAAGGAACTTCTACAGTTCAAAGGCTATAAAAACGAATGGGATGGCCGTGATGCCAGTGGTGACAGGGTTGCAGACGGTGTTTATTACTATCTGCTGAACCTTTCTGATGGGCGTCACTTTCAGGGCTCAGTTACAATAATGAGATGAAATAATTTGTTTTTTTATTCGCAAGAATCGTTATAATTTTGTCAGAGTGAATCCAATCAACCAATCTAAAAAATACCCCCATGAAAAAAATCCTTGTAGCAACTGAAAAACCCTTCGCCGCCGCTGCGGTGAATGCCATTAGAAAAGTTGTAGAAAATGCTGGCTACCAGCTTATCCTTCTTGAAAAATATACAGCCAAAGCTGATTTGCTGAAAGCTGTGGATGATGTTGATGCCATAATTATCCGTAGCGATATTGTGGATGCTGAAGTTATTGAGGCTGCAAAGAACCTGAAAATTGTTGTCAGGGCCGGTGCCGGTTTTGACAATATTGACCTGAAGGCATGTACTGCCAGAGGAATTGTTGCAATGAACACTCCCGGTATGAATTCAAACGCCGTGGCTGAACTGGTTTTTGGAATGATGGTATTTATGGCTCGCGGAATGTTTGATGGCGGCACTGGTACTGAACTGCGCGAAAAGAAACTGGGCATTCATGCCTATGGGAATGTCGGGCGTTATGTGGCTATGATTGCCAAAGGCTTTGGGATGCATGTTTATGCATTTGATCCTTTTGTGGCTGCCGAAAAAATGGAAGCTGAAGGTATTACCGTTGTACAAAGCGTTGAAGACCTTTACAAAACATGTCAGTATGTTTCATTACATATTCCGGCAAACGAAAAAACCAAAAAATCAATCAATTTCGATTTGCTTTCAACCATGCCCAAAGGTGCAACACTTATCAATACTGCACGTAAAGAAGTTATTGATGAAGAAGGTTTATTGAAAATTTTTGCTGAAAGGCCCGATTTCAAGTATCTGAGTGATATTGAACCCGGTTGCAAAGCAGAAATTGCTGAAAAATTTGCAGGACGTTATTTCTTTACTCCCAAGAAAATGGGTGCACAGACTTCTGAAGCCAATAACAATGCCGGTATTGCTGCTGCAAGCCAGATTCAGGCTTTTTTCGAAAACGGTGATGTAAGGTGTCAGGTTAACAAATAATCATAATACAAGAAAATCCAGAATGGCAATTTTAAGAGCATTTAAAGGACTCCGTCCACCACAAGAAATAGTTAAACAATTGGCCAGCAGGCCATACGATGTATTAAATTCGAAAGAAGCAAGGATTGAAGCTGATGGAAATCCTTATTCATTATTGCACATTACCAAACCCGAAATTGATCTGCCTGCTGACATAGATGAGCATGCCCCTGAAGTTTATGCCAAAGCGGTTGAAAATTTCAGGTTATTTCAGGATAAAGGCTGGCTGAAGCAGGACGAAAAGGATAAACTATACATTTATGCCCAGACGATGGATGGTCGTACACAGTACGGAATCGTTGGCTGCGCCGGGGTGGATGATTACATGAACGGTGTCATTAAAAAGCATGAACTTACACGTAAGGATAAGGAAGAAGACCGTATGAAGCATGTAAGGGATACCAACGCCAATATTGAACCTGTTTTTTTCGCCTATCCTGCTGTAAGTGAAATTGATGTAATAATTAGGAATATTGTCGATCACCAGACACCAGAATATGACTTTATAACTGATGAAGGTTTTGGCCATCATTTCTGGGTAATAGATGATGATAATATCATTTCACGCATCATCGGGCTTTTCAAAAATATTCCGTTTACGTATGTAGCTGATGGTCATCATCGTACTGCTGCTGCTGCACTCGTTGGAAATGAGAAGAAGCTGAACAACCTTAACCACACCGGGAATGAAGAGTATAATTTTTTTATGGCTGTTCACTTTCCTGATAATCAGTTGCATATTATTGATTATAACAGGTTGGTTAAAGACCTGAACGGTTTATCAACGGAAGATTTCTTCAACGCTCTCAACAATACTTTTGAAGTGAAAGAGCACGGGAACGATATTTATAAACCTGCAAAACTTCATGAGTTCAGTATGTATCTTGGGGGCAAATGGTATTCGCTGAATGCTAAACCGGGAACCTATGATGACAATGATCCGATTGGTGTGCTTGATGTGACCATACTTTCGAATCTTGTTCTTGATAAAATACTCGGCATTACCGACCTCAGAACTTCGAAACGTATTGATTTTGTCGGTGGTATACGTGGACTTGGCGAACTTTGCCGCAGGGTCGATAATGGTGAAATGGCTATTGCCTTTGCGCTCTATCCCGTTTCGATGCAACAACTGATCAACATTGCCGACAGCGGAAATATTATGCCTCCCAAAACCACCTGGTTTGAACCAAAATTACGCTCCGGGCTTGTGATTCACTCGCTTGAGTAAATTATACTTGGAATTGAATTTTAAGGAGGCTGGTTTTTACCGGCCTCTTTTTCTGATTGATCATTTATAAGCGCATTTAAACTATCATAATTGTGGTTGACCAAATGAATGAACCCCCGTACTGTATTATTTGGGACTGGAATGGTACGCTTCTGGCGGATGTTGATATTTGTATCAATGCAATGAATATGCTTCTGGAACCCCGGAACCTGCCCTTACTCGATTACAATCGTTACCGCGAAATTTTTACTTTTCCGGTAATTAATTACTATGCAAAAGCAGGTTTCGATTTTGAATTGGATCCATTTTCAAAAGTCGGAATTGATTTTATAGATATTTATCATCAGAAAATTCATGAGGCGGGTCTGGCTGAAGGAGCTACTGAAATTCTTGAATGGTTTCACAGTCTGGGAATCAGGCAGTTTATCCTGTCAGCCATGGAACAGCAATCACTTCAAAACACAGTTCACGAAAGGGGTATCATACACTATTTTACACATTTGGCCGGGATTGACAACCATTACGGTGGCGGAAAAACCGGGACCGGAATTGGTCTTTTTGCAAATCATCAAATCAATAAGGATAAAACCTGGTTGATTGGCGATACCATTCATGATTTTGAGGTATCACAATCGCTGGGATGCAAATGCGTGCTGACTGCCCACGGGCATCAGTCGAAAAAGGTTTTGGAAACAACCGGGGCGCCGGTACTAGATAATTTGAGAGAATTGAAGGATTTTTTTATGAAACTGAAAACCAGTGTTTAAAAACATCCGAAAAAGGGTGAATTTACAATCCGCCATTTCCTTGTTGCCGTGCTTTTTCCGGATCCAATGAAGGGTCAAGTGGCTCGTCTTTAATTGGTTCGTCAGGGATTAAAACTTCTTCTTTGATCATTTCACCGTTTTCATACCATTCTTTTGTTTTTAACTGGCCGGCAGCGGTGTAATATTCCCACAGGCCTGCCCTGCGTCCTTCAACGTAAAATCCTTTATACAAAATCTGGCCATCAGGATTAAAACCTGTAAATAGTCCATCCAGGTTGTTTTCAACGTAAGTTCCTGTTGTTTTCAATTTTCCGTTCTTAAAGAATTGTTGCCAGATACCGTTTTTTACGCCGTTACTGAAGTTGGTTATTTCTGCAATACTGGTATCTGCCTGATAAAAAGTTTTCCATGTTCCTGTGGGTTTTGTGCCGGAATAAATTTCAACCGATGACACAAAACCGCTTTTCTGATCAAAATAATTCCAGACACTGTCTTTTTGCTGCTTGTAATAAAAACCTTCGGCAATTTTTTTACCGTCTTCAGCATAGAGTTTGGTTGCAGCATGAATTCCATCACCTTTATGATTAACAGTAGCTTTTAATTTGCCTGATTCATAATTATATATAAATTCACCAACAGGTTTGTCATCCCTGAATTCCCCACTGTATCTTGTGTTCCCGTTGGTGTAGGTTTTATGCCATTTCCCTTGTTTCAGGCCCTTATTGTCAGTTTGGTTAATCGCCTGATCACCGGTTTGGGCGAAAATTGAAATATTGTAAAGAATAATGCTGATTACTAATAATTTAAATCGTAACATTCGGTTAAAGTATTTGTAAGGTTAAGTATTCGCAGGTAAAAAAAGTATGTTTTGCCTTGGATGTTAATAAGTTACAGAAGTTGTTCGGAAAGGTTTAAACAGATTGGA
>CAZKCK010000039.1:0-26228 GCA_964550695.1 uncultured Bacteroidales bacterium
GAATGAATTTACGGGTATTTATCTGACGTAAAACATGCGTTGTTTTTGGGTCCTGATTACCGCTAAGTATTACATAATCAGCATTAAAATTTCCTGAATAACGTTGCTTGCCCAATTGCTTGTCACAGAAAAGTATTCTTTTGTGATTAAAGTAGATGAAACGGTTTTTTAAGGGTGTGGAGGCATTTATCAGTTTGACTTCCAGCGTTTTTATGCCCAGACTGGTTTTAATGTTCTGCAGCCTGTCAGCAGAAGGCAATGAATCGGCAAGAATTTTCATATGGGTGCCATCTACCAGCAGCAGGCAGGTTTGGGCGGGAAAGTTACAAACCAGAATTTTCTTTTGCTGAAGATGCTCAAACTTGCGTAAGTTTATCGAAATAAACAAAATACATAATATGCCAATCGTGGCAAAAAGCATTGATTTTCTTTTGAGTACAAAAAATACTGTGATTGTTATCAATGAGAAGTAAATCAGTACCATTTCTAAAGTCGAAATATTTATCCCGGCTGTAAGCGAGCCCGGCAATTCCTCAATGAAGTTTACCGTGTAATTCATGCCAAAGATGCTCAATGAGAGTAGTTTGCCAAAGAAAAAGCCCAGGAATGGAACCGATGAAAATGCAATGAAAACAATTCCAATCACCATCACTACAAATGAGATTGGAATGATTGCAATATTGGTGATGAGGAAATAATTCGGGAATTGGTGAAAATACAGCAGAGCCAGGGGGAATGTTGCTGCCTGCGCGGCTATTGATACGGTTATCAGGCTCCAGATATAGGATGCAATTTTATTCTGAAAAAATAAAAGTTTCTGTAATCCGGGTTGTATTGCCACAATTCCGACCACTGCAACATACGAGAGTTGAAATCCGATATCGCTGATTAGCAGCGGATCGACGATCAAAATAAAAAGGGCCGATGCAGCAAGGGTGTTGTACATCGGTGTCTTCCTCCTGAAAACAGTTCCGACAGAAACAAATGTAAACATGGTTGCTGCCCGTATGGTAGCAGGCGAAAGCCCTGAAATAAAGGCATATATCCAAATTGCCACGATCAGGAAAACGGAACGGAACACCGGACCATTTTTGTGTTTTGATAAAAAACTCAGCAAAAAGGCCAGTACAGCATAGATAATACCCACATGAAGGCCCGAAACCGATAAAATATGCATGGCGCCTGTTCCTGAATAAGCTTTCCGTATTTCAGGATCAATATTATCATCATACCCGAGCAAAATAGCAGAAGCCACTGCAAATTCATCCCCTGAAATGCCATTGCCTTCAAGGCTTTTAAGAAGTTTTGCCCTAAGCGATTCTGAAGCAGTTGCCAGGTTGAACCTACTTTGCCCGGGTCCTTTTATCCATGAATTATCCCTGATATAAATCTGATGAAAAATGCCCTTCCGGGCAAGATACCCGCAATAGTCAAATTCACCCGGATTTCCTGCATTTTTTATGGTGACCGGAAGCCCCTTAAAAATGATTTGGTCACCGGTTTTAAGTCGGGCAGTTCGATCAGACTTCTGAATATATGCAATGATTTTTCCGCTTTTTGGTATCCAGATTGAGGTGTCTTTTACTTTGGTTATTCCCAGAATCAGTTTGTAGCTTTTGGGTTTTTCGAGCGGTGTTTCGAGTACTTCAACCTGAAACGCCTCACAATAGGCTATTTCAGAGAAATGATTGTGTTTGAATAGCTCTTTTTTAAGGTTTGTGAGAAATATGCCTGAAATGAGCATCACCAGACTGACTACCAGCCCTGTAACCCACCTGAATTTATAGGAAGGCCGGAAGGCCGGTATAATGATTATTATCATCAGTAATACAACACCTGCAACCGGAACCAGTTCGGGGATATGGATGCGCTCATTGTTTACTGCAATCGCAATACCTGTGATAAAAGGTAAGAAAAGCCTGATAATTGGGTTTTGGTGGAGCATACCCTTGCTTTTTTTAAGCCTTAAAAGTATAAAAAAACCCGCCAAATCAGCGGGTCAGTTTTAAGTAAAATTTTATTTTTTCTTTTTTGGTTCCGGTATAGGAGGGGCATTTCTTTTTATGGCTTTATCACCTTCGCAATAATACTTGTAGGCCTTTTCCGAGGCAATATTTCCCAGACGGATTGATGTCTTCCAGTCCATACAGGCACCATCGGCATCTCCGGCCAGATATTTGGCATTGCCGCGGTTATTGTAGGCCGGGCCGTAGGTAGAATCAATTTTTAGTGCTGTCGAAAAGTCTTCAACAGCTTCCTTGTATTTGTTTAATTTGCTCAATGCCAGACCTCTGTTATAATATGCCAGCATGTTTTTAGGTTCTTTTTTAATAACCCTCGTAAACAGTTCAAAGGCTTCCGGAAATTGGTTCAGGTAAAGGTGCGAATGACCTTTATACATCATGGTGTAAATATGCTCAGGTTTTTGTTTCAGTGCTTCTGCAAAATCTTTAATTGCTCCGGTGTAATCTCCTGACTGATCTCTGGCATAACCCTTTACAAAATAAGCATTGGCGTCAGTGGGGTTCTTTTGGATATATTGATCAATTATTTGAATGCCCTCAGCATATTTTTTCAGATCAATCAGGTTGGTGGCCCTGGTAAAAAGGATTTTGGACGAAGAGTCAATATTGGTATTGGCGGGTGTAAAAGCCTGAGGATCTGGCTTTGTCAGGTCTTGTTTAACCGGCTTTTCCTGTTTAACGGGAGCCTCCGTCTTAATTTCTTTTTTTTGATTGCAGGCAGTTCCGAAAAGGAATCCTAAACAAATTATTACGGTGCAATATTTATTCATGTTTTATCAATTGATGATGTTGCAAAATTATTAATCTTTACAATATTTGGCGAGTAATCCTGCAGCCACATTGTTACCAAGCGCAGCAGATTCTTTCAGGTCAGCACAACCTTCCTGTGTTTTATTCAGCGCAAACCGGCACAGGGCTCTTCCTGTCCAGGCATCGGATGCAGCCGGATCAGCAGTGATAACGTGTGTATAATCGGTTTCGGCTTCGTTGTATTTTAGTACATTAAAATAAGCAAGAGCCCGGTTTGAATATGCTTCAGTATAATCGCCGTCAAATTTTATGGCTTCATTAAAATCGCTGATGGCGGCGTAAAAATAGCCTATTGATGCCTTGCACACTCCGCGGCTTGACCAGTATTCAGCATTGTCGGGAACAATTGAAACAGCCTTGTCAAAATCCCGTATTGCAGCAAAATAATCTTTCAGATAGTGGTTGGTGAGCCCTCGTTGGTAATAGCCTTTGGCATTTTCAGGATTCTGACGTATATAAACATCAAATTCATGCAATGCAAGCGCATAATCAAGTTGTTCAAAATGAATTAGTCCAAGCGTAAATCTGGCATCAGTATACAGGCTATCTACTGATAAAACTTTTAATAAATCGGCAATTGCCAGTTTGTAATTGTTGGTGGCGTTGTAGGCAATGGCACGCTGAAACAGGACCTCAGGCTGCTTAGGCCTTAGTTTTATGGCTTTGTTGTAATCAAGCAATGCTTTCTGAAATTCCTGCATATTAAAATACAGCAATCCTCGGTTGTACCAGGCTTCCGGGTGTTTGGGATCGAGCAGGATTGCTTTGCTGAATGATTTCATGGCTTCATCAGGATAGCCCAGTTTTACCTGCTTTACGCCCAATTGTACATACTCTTCGGCATATTTCTGACTGTAAGCAAATGCAGGGAAAGCCGCAATTAAAAATATCAGGAACAGTTTTTTACACATTGCTTTTTATTTTTGGTGCAATTAAACCGATTATCTGTTTTGCTGCTCTTGCTGAAGCACCCGGCCCTCCAAGTTTTATTTTTAGAAGGTCATAATCCCTGAAAATATCTGACCGGTAATTTTGATCAAAAAGCAGGGCATGAAGCTCTCTTTCAAGATTTTTGACATTCATGCTCATTTGGATAAGTTCCTTTACAACTGGTTTATCCATGATGAGGTTGGGGAGGCCTATATATTTGATTTTTACCAGCAATCGTGCAATGAAATACGATATCATATTTCCTTTGTAGCAGATGGCTTCAGGAACGTTGAACAGGGCTGTTTCAAGAGATGCTGTTCCTGACGTAACAAGCGCAGCCTCAGAATTTTCAAGTAGACTGTAGGTTTGGTTGTTTACCAAAGTCACAGGTTCATCCTTAATTATTTGTTGATAAAAACTCAACGGAATCGAAGGGGCCATTCCGATGATAAACTGATGGTTGCTGAAATTTTTTGTAACAGAAAGCATAATATCCAGCATCTTTTTAATTTCCTGTTTGCGGCTGCCGGGAAGCAACGCCACGATAGGTTTGTCAGGGAGATTATTCTGTTCAATGAACTGACTGCGGCTTATTTTGTTCCGGTGTTCAATGGCATCAAGCAACGGATGACCGGTAAACTGAACGCTGAATCCATACTGATGGTAAAATTCTTCTTCAAAAGGCAGAATAGTAAGCATCAAATCCACATCGCGTTTTATATTTTTAATGCGCGATTTTTTCCAGGCCCATACCTGTGGCGAAATGTAATAAACAGTTTTGATTTTCTGAAGATGTGAAAATTCTGCAATTCTGAGGTTAAATCCCGGATAATCAACCAGGATTACAGTATCAGCTTTGAAATTGAGAATATCGCTTTTACTGAGTCGTAAATTTGAAAAAATTGTTTTCAGGTTCGCCAGCACTTCAATAAATCCCATAAATGCCAGGTCACGGTAATGCTTAACGATTTCAACGCCTTCGGCGGCCATTAAATCACCTCCAAAACCTCTGAAAACTGCGGATGAATCTGTCTTTTTGATTTCTTTTACAAGATTTGATGCATGCAGATCGCCCGATGCTTCACCCGCAATGATATAGTAACGCATTAGTTGTAAAACATTTTTAAGAAAAAGAAGTAGCCCATGATAGCCAGAAAAGTGATGGTTAAAATACTTCTTCCGGTTTTATCCATTTTCAGGTTGATGAAATAGTACCTGATAAGCAACACATTCGGGATTACCGAAAGAACCCTGATTTGCCATTCCTGCAGATACGGCACTATTCCCGTAATTTTAGTCAATAAAATGCCTGCAAGCTGAAAAAATCCATAACCGGCAGCAATGGATAAAATGCCGATGACAATGCCGAAGATATAAGAATTACGTTTAAGCATTAAACAAGTTTTTGAGTTTTTCTAATTCCTGATGCGCTGTAAGGTCATATTTTACAGGTGTAATGGCCACATAGTTGTTTTGCAGGGCCCAGTTATCTGTATCATTGGCATTGTCAAAGCCATTGAATTTCCCTGTTATCCAGAAATAATCCCTTTGCCGGGGGTCTTTGCGTTCATCAAATGCTTCTTCCCAGGTTCCGTTACCTTGCCGGCAAATCTTTATCCCTTTTATTTCAGATGCTTTTACCGAGGGTATATTCACATTCAGGCATACGCCTTCTGGCAATCCATTTGCAAGAACTTTTTCGGTTATCACTTTAATGTATTCCAGTGATGGCTCAAAATCAGCCAGATGTGAGTATTCATCGAGCGAGAATCCGATTGATGGAACATTAATCATACACCCTTCGAGAACCGCCGCCATAGTGCCTGAATACAGGATATTGATGGAAGTGTTGGAACCATGGTTAATGCCTGAAACAATCAGGTCGGGTTTGCGACGCAGCAGAATTTTTTCTCCCAGTTTCACGCAGTCAACGGGTGTGCCTGAAACACTGTATTCCTTGTAATCAGGTTCATTGGCAATCATATGGTACCTGAGCGGGTGCATCACCGTAATGGCATGTCCCTGACCTGATTGAGGCTGGTCGGGCGCTACCACGATTACCGAACCCAGCAACCTCATTACGCGGATGAGTGCCCTGATTCCGGGAGCAAATACCCCATCGTCGTTTACAACAAGTATAGTTGGTTTGTTATGCATATCAGTTTAATTTAGTAACGCCACCTGAAATTACATATTTCATGACTTCTGTGGGTGAGGCATCGATATGTTTGATGTTCGAAGCTGAAACAATGTATAATTCGCCAAGCACAGTATAGGATGAAGGAAAGTAAACAGCTACCTTCTCTCCCTCGATTCCCAACAGGCTCAGGTCTTTGCCGGTAATAAACCCGATCCGTTCAATCAATGGATTGTTGTTAATGATCACAAGTACGGGTTCGGTAAACTTTTTTTGAGCGCCAACAAATGCCTGCAGAAAGTCTTTGATGGATGAATAAATGATTTTTACAAAAGGTGCCCGGCTGATGAGCTTATCAAAATGTCTTACAATAGGATTGAAGATAAAGGTTGAACCTAAAAAACCTATAAAAGTGACCACAATAACCAAAGTTAGAACCCCCAGTCCGGGTAAATTATAGCCAATCAGCCGCTCCAGGTGGTTCACCAGCAAACCATCAACAAAATCAAAAACAATTACAAGCGCCCAAATTGTGAGAGAAATTGGAGTCAGGTACAACAAACCTTGAATGAAGTATTTGAGCAACTGTTTGCCGGGTTTTATCTTTCTGATATTAAATAAATTCAATTGTATATGCCAATATTAATTACACTGCAAAATTAGCATATCTGCCCGATTAATGGCAACAACTATTTTTTGTTCTGGTATTTGGTCTTGTAAATATAGATTGCATCAAGCCTGAGCATCGAATCGAGGGATATTTTTTTGACTCGTGCTTTATCTGCCTCCGCTTTCAGCCATTCTGGTGAACTGCGGATAGATTGTTCAATCTGCAGAATCAACTCCATAAATTTCGGATCTTTTAACAGGGGATTTTTAAGTGCTTCAATGGCAGCGTCGTCAAATCCCCATGGAAACCTGTTTAGTGTGGCTTCGGTGGCCATCAGAATAATCACATCCTGTGAGGTAATTTCTTTGGCAATATTCAACTGGTTGATGGTTGTGTGATTCACATAACTGTCAGGATAAACATCGAGGTTGTAAAACCAGAACCGGCTATCGTTAAAGGCCTGACTCGATAAGCCTTTGCTGAACAATCCCCAGTAATAACTATCCGAAACCACCAGTACCCTTGGTCTTGTCTTTCCTTCCTTGTTATAATGGAAAGCCGGATATGCCATCGGGAAATTCTTCAGCTTAAAAAACAGATTCATACCGCCTTCAATATCCATATCAGAATCACGTAGTTTATCTGTAACTTCAATGCTGTCAATCACGATGTCGGGGATATCCGTACCTTTTAGTTTTTCGATATATCTGAGCAGGCTGTCGGCAACTTTAATCATTCCGTAACTGCTCCAGTGGATGCCGGTCTTGGGGTAAAGCGGATAACGTGAAGTATCGCGGGCTTTCAGAAAGTAACTGTTAAAATCAATTATATTCAAACCTGCCTCCAGCGCTTGCCTTTTGTAAACATCATAATTTGTTGACCCTTTGACTGTTTTATACTTATCCGGGAAATATTGCGGATAAAAACTTCCTTTACCGGCGGCAAAAACAATTACCAGATCCACATTCATGGTTTTAAGCGTATCGGCCAAAAATTTCAACTTGCCCACCTTGCTGGTTATTGTGCTGTCACCCAGAAAATCAGTACCGTAGTATGCCTTTATATAACTCTCCTCGTATAAATAATTTTCCTTTCCAACAATTACTCCATTGGCTTTGGCCTTTTTATACAGATTAAAAGCCAATTGGTTGTTTAGCCGTACAAACAGATTTCTGAAGCCAAAATCCTGATTCAGATAAGTATCGTATGCTATGGCAAATGTACCGTCAAACCATGTTTTCCAGGTAAATGTTGGTTTTTCTGCTTTGATGATGGCACCGTTGAGCGGAGCTATCTGTTTGAGTGGCAGGTTACGTTGAATCATCGGTAAGAAAAGCATGCAGGTAAATACAGCAACCAACCCCGTTTTAATATTTTTTTCGTATTTCATATTAAAATCTGTAATAAATAAATGGGTTGAAACCTGATGACGTTATTGAAGCCAGTGAAAGTACGAAAAGTATTGCCACAATGGCAGATACAATCATATGGCGTTTTACGGGATACAGGCCAAAGTATATTTTATCCTGCAATCTTTTACCTGCCGCCGTCATTACAAAGAATGAAAAGATTACGGCAAATATCAGTATGAAAAAGAATTCATTGTTATCTGATAATGACATGCTTTTAAAATCGAAGGCAAACAAGCGCTGGTAGTAAAGCGTGGCCTGACCGAAATCTTCTATTCTGAAAATTACCCAGCCCATTACGGCAACAAAAAAGGTAAAGATTGTCGCCGGAATTTTACCAATCTTTTCGAGTAATCGCAGCAGAAAAATTCTGTCGAGAATCAGGAACAGCCCATGATAGGCTCCCCAAATTACAAATGACCACGATGCCCCATGCCAGAAACCACTGAATATAAATACAATCCATAGATTGAAAAAGAGCCTGAATTTGGAGTTTACGCGATTGCCGCCCAAAGGGATGTACAGGTAGTTGCGCATCCAGGCACCAAGTGTCATGTGCCAGCGACGCCAGAATTCAGAAATGCTTTGAGATACATAAGGGTTATTGAAGTTTTCTGGAAATTTAAATCCGGTCATTTTCCCAATTCCTATGGCCATATCTGAATATCCCGAAAAATCGAAGTAAATCTGGAATGTATAAGCCAGAATTCCAATCCAGGCAGTGGTTGAATCAATCGTATGATAATCCAGTGCCATGATTTTGTCGGCCTGAGCTCCCATCACATTGGCAATCAGAACCTTTTTGGCCAATCCTATCACAAACCTGTAAAATCCGGTAAGACGGTTATCAATGGTATCGTTCTGCGACCTGTCAGTAATCTGATCAGCCAGTTCATGGTAACGTATAATTGGCCCTGCAATGAGTTTTGGAAAGAAAATAATATAAACCTGATAATCCCAGAAATTGTGCAATGGCTTATGCACCTTACGGTATACATCCACCACATAGGTAATGGTTTCAAATGTATAAAACGATATTCCGATTGGCAACACAAGTTCCGTCCATCTTACGCCATGCATACCAAATGCTGACAGCATTTCATTGGCATTCTGAACAAAGAAATTACTGTATTTGAAATAAATAAGCAAGCCAATATTAATTGATACTGATAACGTCAGCATCAGTCGTCGGTGCAGGGTTGTTTTGGTATTCCACATCCACCGCACCAGATGAAAATCGATAAAAGTGGTACCCAGAATAACAAAAATAAACCGCGGGGCTCCCCAGCTATAAAAAATTATACTAAAAACCAATATAATAAGGTTTTTGTATTTTTTATCAGCCAGATAATAGCACAGCAAAAAAAGTGGCAGAAAGGCGATTAAGAAAATTGCACTACTAAAAACCATTGAAAAAGTTTTGAGCACGCAAAGTAACAATAAATTTATTTAGCCCGCAAAATGGCTGGTCTTAGCCTGAGGCAGGGCCTACAGGCAAGGTGAAAAATATTCTGCTGCCTTTCGCAGGTGTACTTTCAGCCCGTATACTCCCGCCATTCTTCTGAACAAACTCGCTGCATAATATCAGCCCGAGGCCGGTACCCTGTTCATTGGCAGTACCCGGGGTTTTAATTTTTTCACCTACCTTGAATAATTTCTGAAGATTTTCGCTAGTCATCCCAATACCCGTATCTTCAACACTCACTTCAACCATTCCGGTTTTTTGTATCAGTTTTGCATAGATGGTAACTTTTCCGCCTGGTAATGTGTACTTTATAGCATTTGAAACCAGATTTCTTACGATGGTCTTCACCATATTCAGGTCGGCATATACTTCAAGAACCGGATCAAGTTCATTGATAATTTTGATTTCTTTTAATTGGGCTTGCTGTTTATTTACCTGAATGGTAGAAGAAACCAATAAATGCAGATTAATAGTATCAGGATTAAATTCAAGTGAGTCAGTTTGCGATCGGGCCCACTCAAGCAGGTTTACAAGTAGTTTGTAGGTGTTTTCGGCACCATCCTGAATATTTTTAATATACAGAAGTTTACTTGTATCATCAAGTTCTTCGAAGTTAGAGCTCAGCAGGTCAGCAAATCCCATTATGATGTTAAAGGGGTTTCGGAGGTCGTGTGCAATAATTGAGAAAAATTTATCCTTGGTGTCGTTAAGTTCCTTTAGTTTGATTTCACTACGCAGCAGTATGGTTTCCTTTTTTAAAACTTCGGTAATGTCACGTATGACCATCATCCCCAGAAAAATACTATCTGGTTCGTCAGCTACCGGTTTAATGATTATTTCAAAATCAGTATTGTTCCATGCAGCACTCAGTTCAAACGTTTCTCCGGCAAAACATTTGGTCATCATTTCTTTTAAACCTTCCTGACGTTCGGCCGGAAAAACGATGTAAGCATGCTGATTTTCGATTTTGTCAGATTTTAGACCCAAAATTTTGATAATCGGTCCATCAGCCAGTACAATATGTAAATTATTATCGAAAAGTATGATGCCGGTATTTGGAAGCTGGCTGGCAAGCGAACGGTACATCAGGTCTTTACGCCGAAGGTTTCGTTCTGATTTTTTCTTTTCGGTGATGTCTTCCTTAATGGCCAGGAAATGTGTAGTTATACCATTGTTGTCAGTTACCGGCGAAATAATTGCATTTTCCCAGAAAAAACTGCCATCTTTTTTCTTGTTGTAAAATTCACCTTTCCAGATTTTTTGGTTATGAAGGGTTTCCCACATCGATTTGTAATAATCGTTTGTTTGGAAACCTGATTTGAGGATGCCCGGACTCCGGCCTTTTACTTCTTCTGCTGTGTAGCCGGTTGTAATGCTGAAACAAGGATTTGTATAAGTGATGATCCCTGTTCTGTCAGTGATTAAAATTACATTGGGCGATTGCCTGATAGCTGTCCAGAGTACCTGATTCTCTTCGAGTATCCTTGCCATTTTTGTGATATCCCTGATTGCCGCCACCCGCATATTCTTTCCGCGGTAATTAATTGGTTTGCTGAGAATTTCAACGTTTTTGACTGTGCCATCCGGCAAATGAAGCGTAGTTGTGTATTCAGAATAGGTGTTACTTCCGGCAATTTTTCTGATATCCTGCAGGTAGTTTTTATCGATGTATTTATAAATATCGGTACCGATTAATTGATCTCTTTGGTTGTTAAGTAACTGAGCCACTTGTGTATTCATCTCAGCTATAATTCCATTCGAGTGTATGATGATGCCCTCAAAAGTTGAATTGCTGAGTTCTTTAAACCTGTTATTATTCTTTTTGTTGTTGCGCAATAGCAAAAGCAGGAAGGCAATAATAATCAGGAAACTGAAAGTGGAAATGAGCAATAGTAACTGATTCTTTTCAGTGAGTTTTTTGAGATAAACATTCTGTTTAAAACTTTCATTGGTTTGAACAGCGAGGCTGATTTCCTGAAACTTATTTAAATTGAATGAATTAAGAAGTGAATCAGAAATCTCTGCTGTTTTTTTTACAAAATCATATGCTCCGTTAATGTCTCCTTTAATTGCCAGTATGTCAGATAAAGAACTGTAGACTTCACGAATCTGCTCAGGCAATCTTGACTTAAAAGCAAAATCGAGACTTCTGCGCAGTGCTTTTTCTGCTTCATTATAATTTCCGCATTCCTGATGAATTTTGCTGATTTTGTGATAGATAATGGACTGTGCAGATGCGTCATCTGATTTTTCAAACGTTAAATTGCATTTTTCAAGACATTCAAGTGCAAGATTGAATTTTCTTTGTTTTTGGTAGTTTAAAGCAAGTGTCATCCTGATCTCAGCATCAAGATATGCTGTCTGAGTTGGATTTTCAGCTGCAGTACCCAAAGTTTTAAGAGCCTGCTGCAAATACCGGAATCCTTTAAGAACCTGCCCCTTTTCAGTCCAGATTTTACCCATATAGTTTTCGGAATGGGCAATGTAAAAGGCTATGCCTGTTTGTTTTCTGAGAAGATATGCCTTATTAAAAAAATATAACGTTGAGTCAGTTTTTCCTGCAGCGTTCATAATGAGCCCGAGGTTGTTGTATATAACCGCCTGACCAAGTGTGTCTTTACATTGTATAAAGGCTAAAAGTCCCTGCTTGTATAATTTTTGGGCTGTAGGATAGGCTTTCTGAGCAAAATAGATATTGCCCATGTTGCAAAGGCTGTATCCTGACGATGACACCTGGTTTAATTCCTCATATATTTTATAACATTTAAAGTAGTTATCGAGTGCCAGATAATAAAGGTTTTGATTCATATAACTATTGCCCAGTGAATTGTAAGCTTCGGCAAGCATTGCCCGGTTGCCGTTGTGCTGATATATTTCAGCAAGTTTTACAAGATATTTGCTGCATGTATACGGGTCAGAAAGTTCGGTTAAAGCTACAATCTTCTTTAAATTGGCAGTTAGGATGCTGTCATGTGAATTGATTCCAATATTTGTAAGATATATCCTGATTTGGTTGTTTAAGGCTGAATCCTGTTTGGCTGCCATTGTGCCGGTTGAATGCTGCAGGGCAATGGTGAGGGCAAAAATGAAAACTCTGACAAAACTGAAAGAGATCCCTGTAAATGACAGAATGTGGGTTCTGTGAATTTTCATATACTTTTAGTCTTACTGCTTCAGCTATTTTACCTGCTTCCTGCATAATAGTTTCAGAAATGCCGCCAAAATTTCAAAAAAAAACCTCTTCCGGACGGAAGAGGTTTTTAGTAGTGGCTTTTTTATCAGATAGTTTGAATTGTTTTCACAACTTCAAACCCTTTTTTAATCGCATCCATATTCATCGGGATGAGTTTATGGTGCCTTGCCGGTAATGATTTTTTCAGCCCTTTCTCAACATTTTCAAGTTTTACGATGGGTTTAACTTTCAGAAAAGCTCCCATAACCACCATGTTGAATGTTTTGGCTGATTCCATACGTGCTGACTCTTCGGCAGCTTCAATAATGAAAATGTTGATGTCTTTGCGGGTAGGGTGATGGGTAATTCCATTTGAATCATAAAGCAAGGTGCCCCCGGGTTTTATGGTTTTTTCAAATTTATCCATCGATTGCTGATTGAGAATAATGGCAGTATCAAACTGATTCAGTACAGGTGAACTTATGCGTTCATCGCTCAGGATAACAGCTACATTTGCTGTGCCGCCGCGCATTTCAGGACCGTAAGATGGCATCCAGCTAACTTCCTGATCCTGCATCATTCCTGAATAGGCCAGTATTTTGCCCATCGAAAGCACGCCTTGTCCTCCAAATCCGGCTATGATAATTTCTTCAGTCATATCTGGTTGTATTTTAAATAATTATCCTTTTTTAACCAATTCGCCATTAATTTTAATATCGCCAAGCGGATAGAATGGAAACATATGTTCTTCCATCCATTTATTGGCTTTTACCGGAGTAAGTTTCCATCCTGAATTGCAGTTGGAAACAATTTCAACAAAAGTAACTCCTTTATCGAGTTTCTGGTTCTCAAAGGCCTGTCTGATGGCTTTTTTAGCCTTGCGTACACTGCCTGGTGTATGTACTGAATGCCTTGATACCGAGTAAGTTCCCGGAAGTTGTGCTACCAGTTCGGTCATTCTTAGCGGGTTGCCCATGGTTTTTAAATCACGGCCATAAGGTGAGGTTGAGGTTGGCATCCCTTCGAGTGTGGTAGGAGCCATCTGACCGCCCGTCATCCCGTATATACCGTTGTTGATAAAGAATATGGCAATGTTTTCACCACGGTTACAGGCATGTATGGTTTCGGCTGTGCCGATAGCAGCTAAGTCGCCATCACCCTGATAGGTAAAAACATATTTATCAGGGTACACCCTTTTAACGCCGGTTGCAACGGCAGGTGCACGACCATGTGCGGCTTGCTGCACATCAATATTAAAATAGTTGTACGCCAGTACTGAACAACCTACCGGGGCAATGCCTATGGTTTCACCCTGAATGCCCATTTCTTCAATAACTTCAGCAATGATACGGTGCGCCGTGCCATGACCACATCCCGGGCAATAGTGCATTACATTGTCAGTAAGCACATTGGTTTTACAGTAAACCAGGTTTTCAGGAGTGCGGATTTCGGGGATATCAAAATTTTCTGCCATAATTATCCTCCAATTAAAATTTGTTCGAGTGCTTTTTCAACTTCACTGGGCGAATGGATCATACCGCCATAACGTCCGAAATGTTCAACTTTAACTTTGCCGTTTACGGCAAGTCTTACATCTTCAACCATTTGCCCGGCATTCATCTCTACTGTGAGTATGCCTTTTACCTGATCTGCAAGTTTGTTGATGGCTTCCGATGGGAAAGGGAACAGGGTAATAGGCCTGAGCAATCCGACTTTAATTCCTTTTTCACGTGCGAGTTGCATGGCTTTCTGGCTGATACGTGCCGAAGAACCAAAAGCAACAATCAGATACTCGGCATCATCGCAATTAAAAACTTCGTAGCGGGTTTCATCTTGCTGCATCTTTTTGTATTTGGCCTGCAGTTTTTGGTTATGAATTTCCTGCTTTGCCGAATCCAGTTCAAGCGATGTGATGATACTGCGCTCGCGGTCAGCCGATTTGCCTGTGGTAGCCCAATGGAAGTTTTCCTTGATGTAACTGTCAGTCATACGTGGCTGTTGTTTTTCAAGCAATACTTTTTCCATCATCTGGCCAATTACACCATCAGAAAGAATCATCACCGGGTTCAGGTATTTAAAGGCCAGGTCAAACCCAAGTGTCATAAAATCTGCCATTTCCTGAACTGAGGCTGGTGCAAGTACGAGCAACTTGTAGTCACCATGTCCGCCACCTTTTGTAGCCTGAAAATAGTCAGATTGTGAGGGTTGAATAGTTCCGAGCCCCGGACCTCCGCGTACAACATTAACAATTACGCAGGGAAGTTCGGCACCGGCTATGTAAGAAATTCCTTCCTGCTTCAGACTGATGCCGGGACTGGAAGACGATGTAAACACTTTTTTACCGCAGGCTGCTGCCCCGTACACCATGTTAATAGCTGCCACTTCGCTTTCGGCCTGCAGCACTACCATGCCAGTACGTTCATGGGGTCTTTCAGCCATAAGGTACTCAAGTACTTCGCTTTGCGGGGTAATCGGATAGCCAAAATAGGCATCGGCACCTGCACGTATAGCAGCTTCTGCTATCGCCTCGTTGCCTTTCATTAGTTTTAATTCTTTCATGCCTTATGAATGTTTTAACGGTTATTGCTTCGTTACACTTTAGCCCGGTAAACTGTGATTACGCCATCAGGGCAAACAATGGCACAATTTGAACAACCGATACACTCGGCATTTACTTTTACAGCAAATTTATATCCTTTGCCATTTACTTCATCTGACATAGCCAGCACATCGTTCGGACATGCCTCGTTGCAAACTTCACAGCCCTTGCAGCGCTCAATGTCGATTACTACATCGCCTTTAACCTTCGCCATAATGATTGATTTTATAATGAACTTAGTTGAGTTTCGGGATGACGAAATTATAGAATTTAATCGAGACTTGATGAACCATTCACAGAATTATTGTAGTTTGCTTTTTTAATTTAGAAACGGTTTAGTTTTAAATAAGCCTTGTATTTTACTCATTTGCTGATTATTACCAGAGTATTTACTTTATAACAATTTATAATTGAACAATTAAACACTGCTTCATTTTAACGTACCAATCCTTGTAAATATTTCTGATTATATGATATTTATTAATATTGTATGTAATTGAATTATTGCTATTTGTATTTTTGTCATTGATTTTACGCAAACGATTTCTGACCATTTTAGTCAATAGTATTTTAAAACGTAATACATGTAATCAGTTCTGGGCCACAATCGATTTAAAGTCAGCGCCGGTGGGATTCTGGAACGTCTTCAGGTCAAAGAATGAAATAGCCGCAAGGATGTGATCAAAAATATCAGCCTGAATGTTTTCATACTTTTCCCATTCTGTAGTTTTGGTAAAACAGTAAATTTGAATCGGAAGGCCTTTTTCTGTGGGCGCCAGATGTCTGACAAGGAAAGTCATTTCCTGCTGTATGTCATTGTTGTTTTGGAGATAGGATTTCAGATAGGCCCTGAATACACCAAGATTTGTCTGCCGGCGTCCGTTTACAATCACACTGTTATCAATTTGCTGACTGAGGTTGAAATCCTGTACTTCCTGCTGAGTCTGGCGAATATAATCTGTGATGTATGAAATTTTTTCAAAGTTCATCAACATTTCATCGGTGCAAAATTTTACGCTGTTGATATCAATAAAAATTGAACGCGTGATACGTCTTCCACCCGATTCTTCCATGGCTCTCCAATTTTTAACGCTTTCACTCACAAGGGTATAAGCCGGAAGTGTGGAAATGGTTTTATCGAAATTCTGAATTTTAACAGTAGTAAGTGAAATTTCTGACACTATTCCGTCAATATCATGTTTTGGTAAGGTAATCCAGTCACCTATCATTACCATATTGTTGGCTGTGAGCTGAATGCCTGCCACAAACCCGAGAATACTGTCCTTGAATACAAGCAGAAGTACTGCCGACATTGCCCCAAGCCCGCCCAAAAGCACTCCTGGTTTTTGTTCAAGCAATATCGAAATGACAATTATGGCGCAAATAGCATACACAATAATCTTGGCTACCTGAACGAAACCTTTCAGTGGCCTGTTATTGGAGTTTTTGGTTGTCAGATAATAGTCATGCGATGCTTCAAAAAATGCATCAACTGAAATGGCCACAATAAATACCATATAGACTGACATTGAACGCTGTACAAAAAAAATCAGACTATCCAGTCCGCCAACTGTTACGGGTGTGAATTTGTAAAGGATAATAGCCGGAGCAAAATAACAAAGCCGTTTAAAGAATCTCCGGCTGAGTAAAAAATCGTCAAATTGTGATTTTGAGTTTTTTACAACTTTTTTGAGAAGTCGGTATAATATATTTTTGACTAAATAGTAAGATAAAAAGGCTAACAGCAGAATGATAAAAAACCATAAATAATCGGCTACAAGTGTTGAAAAGAATGAATTCCAGCCATGATCAAACAGCCATTCCCGAGTAAGCGCACTCAGATGTTTTAAAAGTTCAGTCATATTGATTTGATATGATTTGTGATGCAAATTTAGCCAATCCTTTATTTTTCCCTGATAATTTTTTCAACAAACAAACTTGTGTCATCAAACAACTCTAAACCTATAAAATGTTTGTTCTTCAAATCAGTACTTTCCAGGCGGTTTTTGTATGCCTTTTGCATACAGCAGGTTATGAGTTCTATGCAAAACATTGAATTTGTATCACTTAAATCGAAATTGTGATCAAATGGGATATTTAAAGAGGCATACTGTTCGGCTGAAGCAGTTAATTTTTGTTGCCCTTCAATGGTTTGGTTACTGATACTGAATAGTTTTAGCCGGGTGGTTGAATTCAGGCTGACAAATTCTTTCAGAGGTTCTTTAATGACCCCGTCATGCCTGGCTATTTGTCCTGAAATACAGTGTATAACAAAGAGCTTTCCTTCGGTTTTTGTTACAATGCCGCAATGTGACATCGTGTGTTTTCCGCCGTAATTTAGTGCAATAAAGTTGCTTACTAGTCCATGACCCTTCCGCAGAATAATGTCGCCCGGTAAAACACTTTTTTCAATCAAATCAAGGTCTTGATTAGTTATACGGCCGGGCTGCGGAGAATTGCTGCAGGCAAACAACGTGAATAATAAACACCAAAGCAGTATGGCCACTATTGTGAATCGGGCATGGCAGGGAATGAGAATCGTAGAAATCATTTAGTTTTTTGACAAATCAACCTTCCACTCATTGTCAATTTTTATGAGTGTAAGAATTTCATTTTCATCATTATAATTATAAATGCAAACAGCAGTATCGCCATGAATTTTTGTGCTGATGATTTTAATTTCGCCTTCAATTGCATTAAGGGTATCATTGTTTTTTGTAAGACCTTCAAGTACATTCAGAAAAGATCTGGTATGAAATGTACCCAGATCACGCGCTGCATCAAATTCCTTGTTGTTTACGTGCTCAACAAAATCCTTTGCCACATCGGCCGGTCCGTTGTTGCGGTTACATGAGGTTGAAAAAAATATACACAATATAAGAGGCCAGAAAAGAAAATGGGTGTTTTTCATAGTAAATGAAGTAGTAATACAAAGTTAGAATTGTTTGTGTAGAAAACAATTTATATAAGCAGATAAAAAAATTGCATATTCACAGGATTCCCTCTATTTTTGTACGACCTATAAAATCAGATTTTTAAACCAAAAATACAGTCATTAAACTGATAATCACCTAAAAATTACCATTATGAAGAAGCATAATTTTAATGCCGGACCATCAATTCTTCCGCGCATTGCCATCGAAAACACCGCTAAAGCTATCCTCGATTTGAACGGCACAGGCTTGTCGCTCCTGGAAATTTCACATCGCAGCAAGGACTTTGAAGCTGTGATGGACACAACTGTTGCATTGTTCAAAGAAGCGCTCAATATTCCTGAAAACTACCATGTTTTATTCCTTGGTGGAGGCGCAAGCCTTCAGTTCTGCATGATTCCTTTCAACATGCTGAATAAAAAAGCAGGTTATCTCGATACTGGCGTATGGGCTAAAAAAGCATTAAAGGAAGCCAAACTGTTTGGAGAAGTTGTAAATGTGGCCTCTTCAGCCGATAAGAATTACAATTTTGTTCCCAAAGGATTTACCATCCCGGCTGATGCTGATTATTTCCATATTACCACCAACAACACAATTTACGGCACTGAAATTCATACAGATATCGACAGCCCTGTGCCTCTGGTAGCTGATATGTCGTCAGATATCCTCAGCCGCCCGGTTGATGTATCAAAATATGCCTTAATTTATGGTGGTGCCCAGAAAAACCTCGGCCCTGCCGGCGTTACTTTTGTAATTGTTCGTGAAGATGTGCTTGGCAAAGTTGAACGCCAGATACCAACCATGCTCGATTACCGCACCCACATTAAAGAGGGATCGATGTTTAATACACCTCCGGTTCTTCCGATTTTCACAGTCATGGAAACCCTGAAATGGATCAAGGAACTTGGTGGCGTGGCTAAAATTCAGGAAATGAACCAGACAAAGGCCAAACTGCTTTATGATGCAATTGATAACAGCCGTATGTTTATGGGAACCGCCGAAAAAGACAGCCGTTCACTCATGAATATCTGCTTTGTGATGAAACCTGAATTCCAGGATAAAGAAGATGCATTTATGGAATTCACCAAAAAACGTGGTATGATCGGCATCAAAGGCCACCGTTCTGTTGGTGGTTTCAGGGCTTCAACCTACAACGCACTCCCCATTGAAAGCGTTCAGGCACTCGTTGACTGCATGACCGACTTTGAAAAGGAAAATGCCTGATAAAATGGAAATAAGAAAATGGTTTGAAGTAAAAGTGATGTAATTTACCCTTCAATTAACCCGACCATTTGTTTCTGCCAATTTTCGTATAATTTAAAGCCCTTCGGATTCCGGAGGGCTTTTTTGTATTAACGGCTTTTTGTTTATTGAACAATGCACACTGCTTAAAGTCAGACGTTGCTATTCATAATTTCTTTCCATGGTTACCTTTCCGGTTTCATCCCACATGAACCATTTGCCTGTTTTTTCACCATTCCGGTAATGCATTTCATACCGTAATTTCCCTTCCGTATCCCATATTTGCCAGGTTCCGCTCTTTTTATCTGTTTCATACCAGGCTTCAGCCACCTTTACTCCCTGCTCATTCCAGGTAATCCATTGCCCGTGTTTCATTCCATCTTTAAACGAGCGTTGTTCCTGGGTATTCCCGTTTTCAAAGTACAGAAACGTAAGCCCGTCTTCCTTGCCATTGGCAATATTCTGGACGGTCTTTTTTGCACCATTCTGATAATATTCGGTATTTGAACCTGTATAAAGCATACCGTCTTTGTAATATTTTCCGTTTACAAGTTCCACTTTTTGGGCAGCGATGCTTCCTGCAAAGGCCAGCGAAATGAGAATCAGTATTATTTTGTTTGTCATAGCGTTATTCAGTTTTGTGTTGCAAAGTTACTATTTAGAAAGTGTAAGTGAGTCCGAGTGTATAATATGATCCGGGATTCAGGCTGTAGTTGATCTGTTCACGGTCATTTTGGATACCATTTTTGGTGTATTGTACATATTGTTTTTCCCACACACGTTCATTCAGTAAATCCTGAACGCCAAGCTTGGCGGTAAAATGTTTTCCGAACGATTTCTGAACCGTGATATCAATCTGGTTCCGTGGCATTTCATAAATATCAGGTGCATCAAGGCCCACAATTACGATTCTCTTCCCGATCACATTGTAAAGAACACTTATCATGAGCCGGTTTTCAGGGTTTTGATAGTAAATGCCGGCATTTACTATGTAAGGTGACTGGCCCATCATCGGGCGGCGGGCATTGAGTGCATAATGTGTGGCTGTATCAACTTCAATTTCGCTTTTGATTACTGATGCATTAAACACCAGTGAAAAGTTTTTCAGGTATTTTATAAAGCTTTCTTTTTCAGCCAAAACGGCCAGTGATTTTCTGATTTCGATTTCGGCTCCTGCGCTATAGGCACCCTTTGCATTTTCAAACGTATAGTCTTTGCCTGATCCTGAATTTACTTCAATGGTTTCAACCGGTGAGTTGAATTTCTTGTAAAAAACACCGACAGTAATATTTTCGGCAGGCGTCGGGTAAATCTCATACCGCAGATCGAAGTTGTGTATGAGTGTGTTCTTGAGATCTTTATTTCCCCTTACCACTTTCTTCATTTCAAAATCATAAAATGCAAAAGGTGCAATCTCTCTGAATTCAGGCCTGTTGATGGTCATACCCCATGATGCCCTGAGAAGTGATTTTTCAGTAAAATTTAAGGTGAAATTGGCCGAAGGAAACAGTCTTGTTTCATCAATTTTTACATTTACGGGCACACTGCCATTGTCGCTCGAATAACTGTCGAGCGTTTGTTTATTTTTTTCCAACCTCAGCCCGGTATATAAATTCATATTTTTACTGAATGGAAGTTTTACGGCAGCATAAGCAGCAATCAACTGGTTGCCGGCATCATAAGAGTCAGAATTGTTGGTAGTTTCATCAATCTTAAGCCCGGTGGTACTGTTGATGTTTTTATCAGAAAAGATTGAATCGATGGGCTGATAGGGAAGTTCCCAGTCAAACTGCATCATGTTTGAAATAACATATCCGATGTTGCGTGCGCTGAATGTTCTGGTTTTATTTTCAGCATAAAAACCGGCTTTCAGGGTTGGGGTGAAGTTGCCGATGGCGAACAGTTGTTCAAGATTGGCTGCTGCAATGGTAATGTGTTCTGACATGTTTTGAAACACCCTGCCTGAAAGTTCGGGAGTAGCTGCAAATGAGAAATTTACACCATATTGTCCGTAATGTGGATCATCGGGATTTTCCTCGTTGAGTGAACTTGAGAGACGTTTTGTATCGGGTTCATTGCGGTCAGCATAGCTGTATCCGATTGTCCAGTCGAGTTTGGTTTTTTGATTGCCAAAGTCATGGTTTCCACCTAACTGGCCCGAATATGTGTTGCGTGTCTGAAATTTTAATTCACGGCTGCGGATGGTGAGCCCACCGTAATTGTCGCGACCGTTGCGGTCAGTATAAGTGGAGGTACCAAAATGGTTCAACAGGTTGCGGAATTCAATTTTCTGATTGTTGCCGAAGTTGAAAATCCAGTTGTGCAGCAGCCCGATACGTACTGCAGTCTTATTCCGTATATCTCTGAAAGTGTAACTCGTATCAGCCTTATCTTTTATTTCGTTATAAGCCTGAAATTCATTGCGCGTTATCTCATCCTTATCACTTGTATAGCTGTAGTTTACTGAAGAGATGTTGCCAATTGAGATTTTACCGGCCCTGAATCGCTGATTCATGTTGATGATGAACCGCTGATCGGGTAGGGCGGTGGTTTCAACAGGCGACCATATTTTGTTGAAACTGTGACCAAGTTGTGCCTTTTCTTCAGCATCCTTAATTTTATTCAAATGTTCCGGAAAACCATCCGGCAACTTAAGGGTGCCATCATCAAAGCCAAGCCACGTATACTTTGAAGGTTTGTAAAGGCTGAAATCATTGAAAGTGGTACCGGAACGATAAGAAGCCGAATAGCCAACAGATACATTGTTTTCATCATTCAATGAACGGGTTGTGATTTTGATGGCAGCACCTGAGAAATCAGCAGGCAATTCCGGGGCAGGAGTTTTGAAGATCAGGATATTTTCGAGCAGCGAACTTGGTATCACATCGAATGAGAAGGCCCTTACATCAGCTTCAGAACTTGGCGTAGCTGCATTGTTGAGCCACACAGTGTTGTAGCGCTGGCTGAGTCCCCGGACCATCACAAAACGGTCATCCATAATGGTAATGCCCGGTATGCGCTTAACAACTTCTGAAGCATCGCGGTCCTGCGACCTTGTAATGCTTTCACGCGATACACCCGAAAGGGCCAAATCTGATTTTTTAATCGAACTTATAAGTGATATTTCAGTTCCGGTTCGTTTTGCTGCAGTAATCACAACACCCTGAAGTGCGGCTACATTTTCTTCAATGTCGACATTTAAATTTGTGGTATTCCCTTTCGAGACTTTAACTTTCTCAATCACAAGGGTTTTATAGGAAATGAATGAAACAACAAGATTATAGGTTCCGGCAGGAACATTGCTGATGATATATTTTCCGTCGAGGTCAGTTGAAGCCCCTATGGTAGTTCCCTGTAGCACTACATTGGCCCCGACTATGGTTTCGCGGGTTTTGGCATCAGAAACAATACCGGTAATACTGGTTTGTTGCGAAAAAAGCATCCCGGGTAAAAGCACACTGATTATCAGTAAAAAAGCGTTTTTAAATATAAAATTTTTTATCACAAACAGGTTTTTTGAGTTGCGGCAAAAGTACCCGTCCTTTGTTACGAAATGGTTAAAATATTATTACAAAACAGTGAGAAATTGCTGTGAATCAGTAATGAATGAAACAGGAAGCAAAAGTTTATATTGTAAGTTCAAATTTGTGGGCCTGAATATCCATCACCACCCTTCTTACCGAGTCAAGCCCGATATCATCCGGATTAACATCATTAATGTATAGCCATTCTGCTGATGAAACATCATCATTGGCCTCCACGGTTCCTGTAGCTTCGGTGCTACAGATAAAAGCCAGATCGGTGGTAAAATATACCAGTCCCTTGTAGTAATACCTGTTCGGATACGTTGCTATAAACCGGTAAGCAGTGATATCAAGATTCACTTCTTCCTTAACTTCCCTGATGAGCGCTTCTTCCGCCGTTTCGTCCATATCAACAAAACCTCCCGGCAGATCGAGCATTCCGGCGCCGGGGTCGTGTTTGCGCCTGGCCAACAGTATTTGGCCCTTATTGTTTAAAATGATCGCAATTACTGCCGGAGCAGGGTTGATATAATACACAAAGCCACATGGTTTGCAGGTAAACGATTTCGTGTCGCACATGCTGAATGCTGCCGCTCCGCAACGCGGGCAAAATTTAATTACCTTACCGGGATGGAATTGTGAATGGTCCATAGTTATCGCATTTGCAGGCAAAGGTAGGGAATGGATGTGAAGATATGAGGATATGAAGATTTGCAGATGTGAAAATTTGAAAATATGAGGATGCCTGCCCTGAGCTTGCCGAAGGGTGAAGATTTGAAAATGCATGTTCTGAGCGTGAGGTGGGTGAGCCTGTTGAATCCCCGATGGTTGGAAATGAAATTTCATCGTTGAGACACAATATATTGTGTCTCTGTTAATATTGTAGATTGTTATTCGGGATGGTGATATATTGCGTCTCCTGATGATATTGAATTTTAAGTTTTGAATTCTGCCTGTCAGTGCATTAACAAATAGTAATGGCCTTTTTACTACTTACTTCTTACTATTTACTATTTGCTTCTTTCCCCTCTTAATCTTTTCTTCACACTTACTTCACATGTCGCTAACATCTGTGCAATACGGCCCCGGTACTTTTGCAGCACTAATTTCAAACATCTCATCATGAAAAGAATTTTACTGTTATGCGGATTGGCATTCCTGGTTTTTGTAAGCACATTTGCCCAGAATACCATCAACAATGCATTTTTTCAGCATGTGCCTTACCGTGGCGCATTTGGTTCGCAGGACTGGACCTCCGGCTGGACAAACTGGAATCCACAGAATACCAATTACCCTGTAGCAACCAATGTTATCAGTGGTGAAATCACCCAAAACACAACCTGGGAATCAAACAGCTCACCACTGCTGGGTTCTGCTTCATTTGCAAATACCAACCTTCAGGATGCCTTTTTTACACAGGTTTCGTACATTGGTGCTTTTGGAAATGTTGACTGGACGCAGGGCTGGGCAAACTGGACCCCTCAGTTCACAGCCTATGGTGATGCCACCGTTACAGTTGAAGGTGAACTGACCGCAAACACTACGTGGACCGCCTCAAATATTTACCTGATAAAGGGTTTTTATTATGTGCGCGAAGGTGCTACGCTGACCATTGAACCCGGAACAGTTATACGCGGTGACAAGGATACCAAGGGATCACTCATAATTGAAAGAGGAGCAAAACTGATGGCTGAAGGTACTTCAGCCCAACCCATTGTGTTTACATCAAATCAGGCAGCCGGCTCACGCAGCTATGGCGACTGGGGCGGTGTAATCCTGTGCGGAAAAGCTGTGATTAATGTGGCAGGCGGTGTTGCGCAGATTGAAGGCGGCCCTACTTCGCAATATGGTGGTACGGATGATGCTGACAACTCTGGTTCATTAAAATATATACGGATTGAATTTCCGGGTGTTCCGTTCGTTCCTGATAAGGAGATTAACGGACTTACGTTTGGTGCTGTAGGATCAGGCACAACAATCGACAATATACAGGTTTCATACGCAGGTGATGATTCCTATGAATGGTTCGGAGGTACGGTGAACGTGAAGCATCTGATTGCTTTCCGTGGCTGGGACGATGAATTTGATACAGATTATGGTTTTCGCGGGAAACTTCAGTTTCTGGTAGCCCTCCGCGATAACAACGTTGCAGACCCGGGTTCGGGGTCAAATGGATTTGAATCGGACAATGACGGGCAGGGCTCAACGAATAGCCCTGTAACAAAGCCTGTTTTCTGCAATGTGAGTTTGTATGGACCCAGATACAATGCCTCCACAACCATTAATTCAAATTTTAAAAGAGCAATGCACATCCGTCGCAACTCTTCACTTTGTGTGTACAATTCGGTGTTCTCAGGATATCCCACGGGGCTTTTCCTGGATGGTGATGCTACCCAGACCAATGCTACGGCCAACCAACTCCAGATTGAGAATTGCCTTATCTCCGGAATGTCAGAGTTCTTCAAATCGTCTTTTGAAAGATCTTATTTCCTGAATGCTTCACGCAATAACGATACACTGGCCACAAATGATATGCTGATGCTGGCCGATCCCTTTAACCTGGTTGCCCCTAATTTTATACCTTCAACCGGCAATACGGTATATCAGCTCAATGGATTTGTGTATGTGGTGAATGGCGTAACGCTGACCATTAAACCCGGTACCATTATCCGTGGTGATAAGGATACCAAAGGTTCGCTCATTATTGAACGTGGTGCAAAACTGATGGCCGAAGGCACTGCCGATAACCCCATCGTGTTTACCTCCAATCAGCCGGTTGGCTCACGATCCTACGGCGATTGGGGCGGTGTGATTCTCTGCGGTAAAGCAGTGATAAACGTGCCGGGTGGCGAAGCCATCATCGAAGGAGGCCCGCGTTCAAATTACGGTGGTACTGACGATGCCGACAATTCAGGTTCAATGAAATATGTGCGGGTTGAATTTCCGGGTATTCCATTTGTGCCTGATAAAGAAATCAACGGAATTACTTTTGGTGGCGTTGGCTCAGGAACTACAGTGGATTATATTCAGGTTTCATATTCAGGCGACGATTCATTCGAATGGTTTGGTGGTACGGTAAATGCCAGACACCTGATTGCTTTCCGTGGCTGGGACGATGAGTTTGATACCGATTACGGCTACCGTGGCATGCAGCAGTTTTGTGTGGCACTGCGCGATCCGGCCATAGCTGATCCGGGTTCAGGCTCCAATGGTTTTGAGTCAGATAACGATGCAACCGGCACTGATAACCTTCCGCAAACACAGGCCATCTTTTCAAACTTCAGCCTCTTTGGCCCTCAGGTTGATGCCACAACATCAATCAACAGCAATTTTAAACGTGCCATGCACATCCGTCGTAATTCTGCACTCAATG
>CAZKCK010000040.1:0-25677 GCA_964550695.1 uncultured Bacteroidales bacterium
TTTCATTTTGGGGAACGGCATCGGGCAGATTCATCAGTTTTTGCAGGATATTCCACAGTTGTGTATCAAAAGAATCAGGGCCTGCAATAATTTCACCTGTATCTTTTCCAAACCTTACAACCACAAGGTTTTGTGAAGGAATCACATAAACACGCTGATCATTTTTACCCATGGCCACGAACATATCATCCGGAGCGCTTTCAACCAGATTTCCGGGAAATACAAACTGCGATTGCGGCAGCATGAACGAACCTTTTCCATTCAGCCACCAGAGATAACCATAAGATTTGTTGAGGTCCTGACTGGTATTAATCATCTGTTGAAAATAATCGCCATCTGCAATAACCTGTGTTCCATTCCAGTTGCCCCGGGCAAGCATCATCAGGCCAAAGCGGGCAGCATCCCGAACTTTTGAATAATAAACATGGTCATACCATAACCCCTTCATCCCGGTAATATCATTTATCCACTGATAGGTAATGGTATTGATGTTTTTACCGGATGCTGCTTCCAGCACATTATGCAACAGCAGGTAAGGTGCATTGTGATAAGCCCAGCGCGTACCGGCATCGGCTTTGTAAATGAGGCAGGACGGGATATTGCAGTCAGTATCGGGTACAGCATCATCAAGGCCGGTGGTCATGGTAAGCTGATGCCTGACCGTAATCAGGGCTTCTTTTGCAGCATCCAGCGAGGTCCAGCCATTTCCCAGAAAATCAGAAGATTTCTGACTGAGTTGCAGCAGTCCTTTTTCAGCAGCAATTCCGGTAAGTACTGAAGTGATGGTTTTGCCAGCCGATGCCCAGTACCACAGGCTGTCCTGCGTAAATGTACCAAAGTATTCTTCTCTCGCAATCTTACCATCTTTCAGGATGATAAATCCTTTGGTGTGTTTTCCGGCAAGGTAAACCGAAAGCGTGTCAAAGTAATTGGTCCTCCATGAAAGTGAGGCCGGGTCAATGGTTTGCCAGTTGTTATCAGCTCCCGGAAAGTACAATTGCTGAGCCTGAAGCGTTGAATTCAGCAGTATGGTAAAAGCCAGTGCAATCAAAAATCGAAGCATGGTCATAAAATTTCAGACGAAAATACAAAAACATTTTCGAACTTTTGGTTCAATTGTTCGAAAACCGTAATTTTGCAGTGTTCGCATCGCAAGCTTGCGGATTTACCCATTCTGAAATCTTTTTAAGATATTACAATTACCTGAAATCAAACCCCAACAATGAATTTACTCAATAGTATATGGGCAGGCGCCAAAGCCGCCGACAAATGTATCGTACTGCCCGAGGGCACCGAAGACCGCACCCTGAAAGCTGCCGATATTATTCTGGAAAATGGTCTGGCAAGGTTAATCCTGCTTGGCAATCCTGAAGTCATAGCACAGAAATCCGCAGAATTCGGTCTCAAAAACATTTCTAAAGCCAGAATTATCGATCCTGAAAACCATCCTGACAAAGTAACATACACCGGTATGTTGTATGAGATGCGCAAATCAAAGGGATTAACCATGGCACAAGCTGCCAAACAAATGACTGATCCCCTGTATCTTGGTACCATGCTGATTAAAAATAAGGTGGCTGACGGTGAAGTGGCTGGTGCCATCAATGCCACCGGTGATGTACTTCGTCCGGCTTTTCAGATTGTTAAAACCCTGCCCGGTATTTCTGTGGTTTCGGGTGCCTTTATCATGATTATGAAAGAAAGCAAATGGGGCGACAATGGCATCATGGTTTTTGCCGATTGTGCTGTACATCCCAATCCCACTGACCGTGAACTGGCAGAAATTGCGGTTGTTACGGCTAAAACAGCCAAAGCAATTGCCGGATTGGAACCGCGTGTGGCTATGCTGAGCTTCAGCACCAAAGGCAGTGCAAAGCACGAAATGGTGGATAAGGTTGTAAGTGCCACCCGCATTGCACGTGAAATGGATCCCAATCTGGTGATTGACGGTGAACTTCAGGCTGATGCCGCAATCATTGAATCGGTGGGTCAGTTAAAATGCCCGGGAAGTCCGGTGGCAGGCAGGGCCAATGTATTGGTATTCCCGACACTTGAAGTTGGTAACATCGCCTATAAACTGGTACAACGGCTGGCAGGGGCCGAAGCCATTGGACCTGTGTTACAGGGTATGGCAGCTCCAATAAACGACTTGTCAAGAGGTTGCAGCGTTGATGATATAGTGAATCTGGTTGCCATTACTGCCAATCAGGCAGCCGGAATGTAAGATTCACCATTTCAGTAAATTGTCAGGTTTTTTGAAGTTGCCTTTAATAATTTCATTCTTTTTAACTTTCATACACCGCAGACCTTTTATTCCAAGGGTCAAAGTGTTAATTTTGCAGAAATATTTAACTTTACTCAAACCGGGAAATATTCAGGAGTCATTTGATAAAATGATGCTTATTTCCCGCTAAGAATCAATCATAATAACAATGGCTATTCAACTCGAAGAATTTAATTTAAGCAAGAAGGCTCCTCAGAAAGGGACCCTGCAAAAGGTCGGCATCGTAGGTTGTGGTATCATGGGGCAGCAGATTGCCCTGCAGACCAGCCAATACGGAATTGATGTGCTTTTTCTGGATATTTCTGAAGAACGCATCAAGGAAGTGATGATGCGCCTTGCCGAACAACTTGATGCCGTTATTGCCAAATGGGGCATGACTGCCAATGAAAAAAAACTTATTCTGTCGCGCATCACAGGCACTACTGAATATGCTGATCTTAAAAACTGTGACATTGTAATTGAAACCATCAATTCAAAGAAAACCGGTACCAGTCTTGAGTTCAGGAAAGAAATTTTCAGGAAACTGGAAGCAGTGGTACGCCCGGATGCCGTAATTGCCAGCAATACAGCTACCCTGATGATTTCTGAACTTTCGTCGGTGCTGAAAGATTCAAGCCGTACCATCGGTCTGCACTTCATATCACCAGTGAGGGACGTGAAGATTGTGGAGGTTGTAAAATCTTTCAATACTTCAGCCGAGTCGTATGATTTTGCCTGCAAGTTTGTTAAAATGATTGGCAAAACCGTTATCAATGTAAACGAATCACCGGGTAACATCAGCACCCGCATGATTATTCCGTTTGTAAACGAAGCCTGCGAGATACTGATGGAAGGTGTTGCTACCGTTGATGCCATTGATACCACCATGCGTGAGGCATCAGGCCATCTGATGGGGCCGTTTGAACTTGCCGACAGGATTGGACTCGATAAAATTCTTCGCTGGATGGAAAACATGTACACCGAATTCGGACAGCTTAAGTACAAACCTTCACCCATTATCAAACGTATGGTTAGGGCAGGTATGGTTGGGAAACGCGCCGGTGAAGGCTTTTACCTCTGGAAAGACGACCGCAGGCAGCTTAAAAAAGGCACCATTACCAATCTTGGCAGAGAATAGTTAACATTGTTGAAAACGTAAAATCAGAACAAATGAAGATTATAGTCCTGAACTGTGGAAGTTCATCGATAAAATATCAGCTCTTTGATATGCCTTCTGCCGAAGTGATTGCAAAGGGTCTTGTGGATAAAATTGGAATGAAGGGCGCATCCATCAAACACAAACGTGATGATGGAATGGAGTTTAAAGTTGAAGGTGAAATTCTTGATCATCAGAGTGGCATTGAGTATGTGCTCGGAATCCTGATTCACCCTGAATATGGCAGCATGAAGAGCCTGAAAGAGGTGGATGCTGTGGGTCACCGCGTGGTACATGCAGGTGAAAAATTTGGTGGCTCGGTACGCATCGATAAGGAAGTTGTAAAAGCCCTGGAAGAATGTATTGACCTGGCTCCGCTTCACAATCCGCCAAACCTTGAGGGCATCTATGCCATTACAAATCTGCTGCCCGAAGTTCCCCAGGCCGGTGTGTTTGATACCGCATTCCATCATACCATGCCCGATTATGCTTACCTCTACGGCATTCCTTTTTCACTGTACGAAAAATACAAAATACGCCGGTATGGCTTCCACGGCAGCAGCCACAAATACGTTTCAAAACGTGCCTGCGAAATTCTGGGAACAGATTTCAACAAAATGAAAATCATTACCTGCCATCTGGGAAATGGGGGGAGTATTGCAGCCATTAAAAACGGTAAATCGATGGATACATCCATGGGCATGACCCCCATCGAAGGCCTGATTATGGGTACCCGTTGCGGTGATATTGATGCCGGGGCACTGCTCAGAATAGCTGACAAAGAAGAAATTACCATAGCAACCATGAACACGCTGATTAATAAATTCAGCGGAGTATTAGGGGTTTCAGGTATCTCTTCAGATATGCGCGACCTCGAGAACGCTGCTGCCGAAGGCAACCCGCGTGCACAGGTTGCACTTAAAATGTACCAGTACAGGGTTAAAAAATACATCGGATCATATGCCGCTGCCATGGGTGGGGTTGATCTTGTTATCTTTACCGGAGGCATTGGTGAAAATGATGTAAGTAGCCGTGCCGAGATCATGACAGAGATGGAATGGATGGGTATTGACTTTGATTTTCAACTGAATGATGGTTTAAGAGGCAAGGAAATTGTGCTTACAAAACCCGGATCAAAAGTTAAAGTGATGGTGGTACCTACCAATGAAGAACTTGTGATTGCGAACGATACCTTTGATATTGTAACGAACAACCTGACCGCCTTATAACAGGAATTATATAACATATGTTTTATTTGCGCCGGTTACCTTACAGTACCGGCGTTTTTAATATATTCGCCGTCCAATTTACTGACCATGACCCAACGTTTATTTGTTTTCCTTTTTTTAGTTACAATTTTTATCAGCGGAGCAAGTTGCCAGAGTTCTGAGCAAGCCCTGTCAATGCAACGAAAGGTATTATCAATTGATTCACATACCGATACACCGTTGTGGCTCACACGTGACGGGTTTAACTTTATGGCAGATAACACGGAGTTGCGTGGTAGCCGGGTTGATTATCAGCGTATGAAGGAAGGAAGCCTTGATGCAGTGTATTTTGCGGTATTTGTGAGTCAGGGCAAATGTGATTCAGCGCATTACGTAAAAGCCCATGAACGGGCCATGCAGGTTTTTGATTCCATACACGCCATGCTGAAACAGCACCCTGTTGAACTTAATTTGGCATTGAACAGCCGTGATGCCATCAAAAATAAAAAACAGGGTAAAGCCAGTATTTTTATTGGTGTTGAGAACGGTTACCCCATTGGTAAGGATATTGGCAAAATAAAAGAATTTTATGATCTGGGTGCCCGATACATTACGCTTTGCCACACCAAAAACAACGATATCTGCGATTCTTCAACTGATACGCTCCAATATGACGGATTATCCGAATTCGGTATTTCGGTAGTAACTGAAATGAACCGGTTGGGGATGATGATTGATGTTTCGCACGCATCTGACCGTTCGTTTTATGATGTGCTGAAAAATTCAAAAAAACCGGTTATCGCATCGCATTCCTGTGCCAGAGCCATCTGTGATAATCCCCGGAACCTCACTGACAGTATGCTGGTAGCACTTGCCAAAAACGGCGGTGTGATACAGTTATGTATTTTAAGCGATTATGTGAAGAAATCCCCTCCGGATCCGCTTCGTGATTCAGCCATGAAAGCGGTGAGGGCTACCTACAATAATTTTGAAGACCTGAGTGATGCCCGTATGAAGGAAGCACGTGCAGCCTGGCAGGAAACTGATGCCCGTTATCCACGGCCGCTGGCAACAGTTAAAGATGCTGTTGATCATATTGATCACATTGTTAAAATCGCCGGAATTGACTATGTGGGAATTGGAACTGACTTTGATGGCGGAGGCGGGTTGGCTGATTGCCCTGATGTGGCTCATTTGCCTGCAATTACACTCGAATTGATGAAAAGGGGTTATACTGAAAACGACCTCCGTAAAATATGGGGCGGCAACCTCATGCGGGTGATGGATGCGCAGAAGTAGGCAGGACGCAATCCGGCAATAAACCTTTAAGATGGCTAGCTTTTAAATTTGAGCCACAGCCCTTACCGGGCATCCGTCGGCGTTTTGATAATTTAATGGCAATGCGGCAAACCAGAATGGGTTTTTTTCGGGCAACAGGCTCAGATTGGTAAGGTTCTCAATCAGTATCAGCCCTTTGCCCAGTAAAATATGATGTACCGGATAGGTTGTAGAGTCATGCCGGTCGAAAGAAATAAAATCAGCACCAATGCCTTTCAGATTCAGGGTTGTAAGGAATGCTGCGGATTCGGTGGTTAAAACCGGAAATCCCGTAAAATAGTCCGGAATGCCCCAATATCCTGACCAACCTGAGTTCAATAATACGAAATCAACTGAACCTTCCAGGCTTTTCAGGAATTCAAGATGATGCAATTCAATTTCACCGGTAACAGCTGTTAAATCAATACAAACAGCATTGCCCAGAAAGGTTGAAACGGGCAACTTATCAAGGGTTATTCCATGCTGCAGCATATGCGCCGGCGCATCCATGTGTGTGCCTGTATGCGAAAGCATATTGAGCCGGGTTTCCATAAACCCATGTTCAGCCACATTGTATTCAGTAATAAGTTCCGGCTGTGGTGTTCCGGGGAATACCGGCATTCCGGGGTGAATCAGGTGTGTAAGATCGATGGTCTTCATGGTTTTGTTACTTTGGAAACGGGTTTTCTGAACACAAGATATAATCCGGCCAACACAAACGGAATGCTCAGCAATTGGCCCATGTCAAGCATCATACTGTTTTCAAATTCAACCTGAGGCACTTTCAGAAATTCGATAAAGAAACGTGCTGAAAAAACAAGAATGAAAAACAATCCCAATATAAACCCGGGAACCAGTTTTTCATGTTTCTTATAGTAAATAACCAGCAATAGAAAGAATACCGCCAGGTAACTCAATGCTTCATAAATCTGAGTGGGATGACGGGGAATATTGTCGATGTTTGAAAAAATAAAGGCCCATGGTACATCAGTCTGATATCCGAATATCTCTGAATTCATCAGGTTTCCGGTTCTGATGAATGCTCCGGCAAGTGCCGCCAGAATTACCACACGATCAATGACCCAGAAGAATTTCAAACCGGTTTTTTTACTGTATAACAGCAATGCAATCATCACCCCAACGGCTGCACCATGGCTGGCCAGCCCTCCTTCCCAGACTTTCAGAATTTCGAGCGGATTGCTCAGGTATTTTGCCGGTTCATACAGCAGGCAATGTCCCAATCTGGCTCCCACAACAGTGCTAACAATCAGGTAGGTTGTCAGGGTATCGAGGCTGCTGATGGCTACTCCTTCATTTTTATACATCTTTTCCATGATTAAATAACCAATAAAAAAGGAAGTGGCAAACAGCACTCCGTACCAGCGGACTGATAACCCCAAAAAGCTGAAAATTTCAGGGTCAATATTCCAGTTTATATATAGAACTGACATTTCGTTTATTTTGTGCAAAGCTATGAATTGTACTTTAATGTTGCATGCAGAATGGCAAATGTTGCCGCTGATTGTCTAAATAGCCCCCAAAAATTCATTTACAGCCGTTTTCAGAAGGTCAGATGACAGCTTTGGGGTTTCGAAAGATGTTTGTGTGTTTTTGAATATCATTTCAAGATTGATGTCATTTTGGTTTACATGTGTAAACCTGCCTGATTGGTTGTGGATTTCTGCCAGATATTCCTGTTCAGGTTGGCCCGGTGTAGGTACCAGAAATGCATGCCGGCCCAGCGCATTCAGATCCATAATTCCGGAATAGCCTGAACGGCAGATAATATTTCGCGATCTGGCTATATATTTCTTCATTTCATCGGCAGGTAAATGATTGAATATTAATAAATTTTTACCTTTTGCCGGCAAGTCAGAATGACCCGGAAGTCCACGAACAACAACAATTTTGTGCTTCACCAGTCTGGCCTGTTCAATAATCAGTTGTTCAAAAATACTCCGTTGAGGTTCTGGTCCTGAAAGAATTGCAATCAGATCATATTCAGTTTCCGTGGCATTTTCTGGTGTCACCGAAAATCTGGACAAGGGCCCGGTAAATCGCTGATTGGCCAATTGTTTAGCTTTGTGTGATAATTTGCCGGCCAGCCCGGGCATGGCTGGATAATCCGGTATCCAGCAGAAGCTGAATTTGCGGATATAGTGTTGGATAAGTGCATTGGCTGCAGGAACCATTATTTTCTGTAATCCTTTCCCCTGAAGATTTAGTTGGTGGGTAACAAGCACACATGGTTTTTGCGGATGCCAGAGCCCGTAGCGGTTATCAGAAATTACTGCATCTATGGAATAAGTACTTATAAGTTTCATGCATTCAGTATGTTCAGTTTGCACTGACCTGAACAATCCGGGGAGTTGCCTGATAAAGTTTGAATTGAAACTATCAGTTTTCTGATACTGAATATCGAATCCGGGCAAATTGTAATAGGGTAGTTTCGGGAAAGTTTGTTTTAAAAATTCACCGGCCTGTCCGTTGGCAGCCAGCAAAACAGAAGCTTCTTGTTGCATAAGTTCTTCAATAACAGGCACACACCTGGTTGCATGACCAAGTCCCCAGTTTAATGGTGCCACAAGAATTCTTTTTTGCATATACAATTGCTTTCCGGCAAAGATAAGTTTTTATATTTTTGACGAAACTGTTGCTGACTATGTCATTGTTGTATCAGATAGCGCTTACTTTATTACCGGGAGTAGGAGATATAACCGGCAAAAAACTGGTTTCGTACTGTGGTGGGCTTGAGGCGGTTTTTACCGAGAAATACCAGCGCTTGCTGAAAATACCCGGTATTGGAGAACTGACTGCAAAAGCCATTGCGAATCAGAATGTGTTTTCAAGAGCTGAAGAAGAAGCCATTTTTATTGAAAAATACAGAATTACACCGCTTTTCTATCTTGACAACGATTACCCCAGGCGGTTGAAAAATTGTGTAGATAGCCCCATGATGCTGTATTACAAAGGAAATGCAAATTTGAATAATACCAGGGTAATCAGTATTGTTGGCACCCGTAAGGCAACAAATTACGGGAAAGATTTTACAGAACGACTTATCAGGGAGTTAATCCCTTACAATGTTTTAATAGTCAGTGGACTTGCATTCGGGGTTGACACTTGTGCACACAAGGCTGCCCTGGAATGTGGTTTGGCTACCATAGGTGTACTTGGTCATGGGCTCGACAGGATTTACCCGGTGCAGAACCGTTCGCTAGCCGGCAAAATGGTTGAACATGGTGGATTGTTGACTGATTTCCCGTCGCAGACAAACCCTGACAGAGAGAATTTTCCAAAGCGAAACCGGATTATTGCCGGTGCTTCGGATGCCACAATTGTGATAGAGACGGGTTTGCGTGGAGGTTCCCTTATAACCGCAGATATTGCTAATTCATACAATCGTGATGTTTATGCCTTGCCGGGTCGTTCGGGTGATGAACACTCCATTGGCTGTAACTGGCTCGTGAAAACCAACAGGGCTGCCCTGTGTGATACCCCGGAAGATATCATCAGCAACCTGGGGTGGGAGTTGAATGAAAAACAGACCGCCGGAAAAAAGCAAAGAGCGCTATTTATTGAATTAACTGGTGATGAAGAAAAAATAGTTTCAGTGCTTAAAGCCAACGGAGATGTGGCGGTTGACCAGATGTCAGAGGCTACCTCGCTTCCGGCCAGTAAGTTGGCAGCTGCACTGCTGAACCTTGAATTTGAAGGTTTACTGAAATGTATGCCCGGAAAAGTATACAGGTTAATTTAAAGTCAGCTTCTGAACTTAGTGTTTCTGTCAGGCGGAGAGGCAGATTGCGGATGTATCCGAACGCCCGCTGTAAAAATAGAAAAGCCGGCCTATCAGGGCCGGCTCTTTTGTGTATTTGTTAATGAATTAATCTTTAATTCCGAGTTTTTTCTTTACAAGAGGCATAATATCTTCGCTTGCAGGCGAGTACAGTAAAAGGCCTTCTGCACTGTTAAAAATATACTGGTAGTTATTTTCTTTAGCAACATCCTGAATGGCTTTTTTAGCTCTTTCAATCAATGGAGCAGTAAGTTCTGTTTCTTTGGCCTGCAGGTCTTCCTGAGCTGATTGCCTGAAGCCTTCAATACGGCCTTGTAAATCCTGAAGTTCTTTTTCTTTGGTTTGTTTAATAATGGTTGACATACCTGCTGCGTTCGACTGATAATCAGCAATTTTTGTTTCCCACTCAGTTTGCATAACTTCAAGTTGTTTTTTCAGTCCATCTGCATACTGTTTGTATTTGGTCTGAATGGTATCCTGACCCGGCATCTGTTGAAATACTTTCGCAAAATCAACGTGTCCCAGTTTTTGAGCAGAAACGTCAGAGATCAACAAAACAAATGCAACAGCAAAGAGAATTCTAGCGTAATTTTTCATTTTTTATAAGGGTGTTTTAATGTTTTCAATTCATTGCAAAAATAACAAATTTTCCTAAACTGGAATATGCAAGGGTGAAATCGTGTAATTATTTGTTTTTGCGGGTATTAAAGCTATAACCCATTTCTTCAAGCACATCATCGCTTATATCATACTTGGGATCGGCATACATCATGGTTATACTTCCGGCTTTATCAAATACAAGGGCATAATTTTTTGCCTGAGATATCTGTTCAATGGCATTAAAAATTTTATCCTGAATGGGTTTAACCAATTCCTGACGTTTTTTAAACAGGTCGCCATCTTTACCAAAATGTTTTTTCTGAAGATCTTTGGCTTCTTTTTCAGCTTTCACAATTGCCTCTTCACGCTTTTGTTTCATTTCTTCAGGTAGTAAAACTGATTCAGCCTGATAATCCTTGTACATTTTATCGATGCCGGCAAATTTTGCTTCCACATTCTGCTGGAACTGCGCAGAGAGTTCATCAAGTTGCGCCTGTGCATCATTGTATTCAGGAATATTCTGCAATATATAATCTGAATCAACAAAAGCGAATTTTTGTGCCTGGGTGCTGAATGTCAATGCACATACTGCGAAGATAGCGAGAAGTAATTTTTTCATAATAATTGTCTCCTTTTTCATTAAAAATTTTTCGTTTACTCACAAATATTATACCGATAAGCTAATCAATTGACTGATTGATTGAAAAATGGAATTGTCCGCCATTGGCGCTTGGTACTCCGGGAACTTCGTCAAAACCATATCCCCAGTCAAGCCCGAGAATTCCAAACATGGGCAGAAAAATTCTGATTCCCAGACCCGCTGACTTATATACTTTAAACGGATTAAACTTTTTGAAGTTATTCCAGTTGTTACCTCCTTCAAAAAAGCCAAGGGCATAAATGGTAGCGCTGGGATTAAGTGATAACGGGAACCTGAGTTCTAATGTATATTTGTTAAAAATGGTTCCGCCCACACCACTGGCATTGTAGTGGTCAGGAACGATTGATTCATTCGAATACCCACGCAGTGCAATAATTTCGCGTCCGTCAAGGCTGCCATAGCCGGATAATCCGTCACCACCCATGTAAAAACGTTCAAAGGGTGTAACTCCCAGGTCTTTTGAATAGTAACCCAAAAATGCAAGTTTGTATTTTGATGCAAGAACCAGATCACCAACCAGTGAGGTATACCAGTTTCCATAAAACTTCCACTTATGGTATTCAATCCATTTGTATTTTTCTTCGGCTTCAAGACTTGAATAGTCTTTTCCCGAAAACCATGAATAGGGTGGCGTAAGTTCAAGTTGCAAACTTACATCAGAACCTCTTCTCGGGAAAATAGGGGAGTCGTCTGACCGTCTTGACAATGCGATGTTGTAACTCAGATTATTGTACTGTCCGTTACCATTTCCAAATGTAAAAATATTGGCGTAGTTATTCAGATCATAACGCTGTATGTTGATTGACTGCGATAGTTGAAAGAAGTCATCAGGCCATTTTAATCTCTTACCAAGACTGAAACTCAGGCCATTGATGGTAAATGACGCAAAGTTTGTATCAGTTGAAGCAATATTATTGGTATAACGTGAATGGTAATATGAAACTCCGAAAGCATTGGGTTTTTTACCACCCAGCCAGGGTTCGGTAAATGAGGCTGAATAGCTGACATAACCGGCTCCATAGGTCTGCAGCCTGAGTGAAAGCTTCTGACCATCGCCGGAAGGAATAGGTTTCCATGCATCTTTATTAAAGAGCCGGCGTGCCGAGAAGTTATTGAAAGAAAGTCCGAGTGTTCCGATGATCCTTCCATAACCCCAACCACCTGACAACTCGATCTGGTCGGCCGAAGTTTCTTCAACAGTATATTCAAGATCAACGGTTCCGTCTGACGGATTGGGCTGATAATCAACCCCCAGCTTTTCCGGGTCAAAATAGCGCAACTGCGACAGTTCGCGCTGGGTACGTATAATGTCGGCCCTGCTGAAAAGCTGGCCCGGTCTGGTGTACAACTCGCGCAGGATTACATGATCGTTTGTACGGTCATTTCCTTTTACAGTAACCTTGTTAAGGGTTGCCTGTTTACCTTCAAAAATTCTGATTTCCAGATCAATACTGTCGTTTTCAACCCTCACTTCAACAGGATTCAGATTAAAGAACAGGTATCCGTCATCGAGATAAAGCGAACTCACATCGCCACCATTGGGATTGTATGACAGATTGGTCTGTAGCAATTCCTGATTGTAAACATCACCCTTTCTGATTCTTAGAAATGAATTGAGTACGTCTGACGGGTATTTTGTATTGCCCACCCATTTAATATCCCTGAAATAGTATTTACTGCCCTCATCAATCCACATTTCGATATTAATGCTTTTCCCATCGTATTTATATATGCTGTCGCGTGTAATGGATGCATCGCGGTAACCCAATTCATTGTATTTCTTTATCACGTTTGCCTTATCTTCATCATAAGAAGTTTTGATAAATTTTGACGATTTGAATATTCTCAAATTCAGGTCTTCCGTGGCCCAGTCGGCAAAATTGTCAGCAACGCCATTCAAATTTAAAGAAGCGGTATTTTTAACTACATTAAAAAGTAAAGTGTCGAACCGGTAAAAAGGTTGAAAGGTCGTTCTTTCCTTTGTGTCTTTCATTTTTCCTTTCAACCTTCCGGCAGTTATATTCGCATTACCATGTATAATAATTTGGTTTATACGAACTTTGCTTTTCTGGTCAACATTTATTACGAGTGCTACATTGTTCAGTCTGGCAGTATCTCTCACTTCGGTAATATTCACTTCAGTATTCAAATATCCTTTTTCAGTAAAATGCTTTTTGATGATCTGTGAAGTGCGGATGAGCATATTGTTGGTAACAATTTCACCGGCAGTAAGTTTTATCTGTTCACGAAGGTCGTCGGCTTCTGATTTCTTTACACCTTTAAATGAAAATTTTGAAAGTCTGGGTCTTTCGGAGAGTTCAAAGTTGAGAAAAATATCCTGGCCTTCAATTTTTGTGATCATCACCTTTACATTGTCGAACAAGCCTTGTTTCCAAAGTTTTTCGATAGCCTGACTAATTTGTTCCCCCGGTATTTTGACCTTGTCGCCTACCCGTAAACCTGTCAGCATTACGAGCACATTTGGGTCGAGATACTGTACACCGCTAACCGTAATTCCTCCAAGCTGGTAATCTTTCGGATTGGCGTAATCCATTTCAATACCTGAACCAATATTTACCTGAGCATATGATAAACGTGTTGACAGTAAGAGAACTGAGGCAACAAGCACTATGAGTTGTCTGAACTTCATCCGTATTTTTTCTGAATCTGTTTATAAATTATGAATTTGGGCCTGATTTTATCTGTTCACTGGTTTTACCGAATCTTCTTTCACGTGATTGAAAGTCGAGTATTGCAGCATAAAGGTCATCTTTTCTGAAATCGGGCCATAGTTTGTGGGTAAAATGTAATTCGCAGTATGCCAGTTGCCAGAGCAGGAAATTACTAATCCTGAATTCGCCGCTTGTGCGTATCAGGAGTTCAGGATCGGGCATAAATGATGTACACAAATTGTTTGAAATAACGTCACAGTCAATATCATTGGGGTCAATTTCACCGTTTTTCACCCCATGTGCAATTGATTTCATTGCATTCACAATTTCCCAGCGCGAACTATAACTCAGGGCCAGTACAAGGGTCATGCGCGAATTGTGTTCGGTGTCTTTAATTGCTTTCATCAGTTCCTGATAAGTTTCAGGTTGCAGGCTTTCCAAATCACCAATAGCCTGTAACCGGATATTATTATCATTCAGTGTTGACATTTCGTTATGGATGGTTGATACCAGCAGTTGCATCAATGCATCTACTTCAAATTGAGGCCTTTTCCAGTTTTCGGTTGAAAAGGCATACAATGTAACAAATTCAACCCCGAGTTCAGCAGCAGCTTCTGCCGTTTCACGAACTGCCGTCACCCCGTTTTGATGGCCATATACACGCTCCATACCATGGAGTTTGGCCCAACGACCATTTCCGTCCATGATAATGGCAATATGCCTTGGAAGTTTACTGATGTCAATCTTTTCTTTGATATCCATGAAAATGAATAGAATAGAAACATTTCCGGCCAAGCCAAAAACACTTCATGGCTGTATATATACTTAAAATTTGCGCAAATTTACCATATTATAAAAAAACTTTGCTACTTTCTACATTAATTTAATGAAGTTTAACTTAATCAAACTTGTAAAATATTTAGGATGACGCATATATGAATTAATTTATTTTCTGCACGCGGTTGAACTGATTGCATGTGGGAGTTTTATACAAACTAAACCTGTATGTAAGAAAAATACCGGCAACAGAATACCAATCGTTGTTTCGTGAATTTCCCCGCTGCATGTCAGGCTGATGATTCATCCCCGGATCTGAAAGGATTTGAGCCGGATTTGCAGGATCAATGGTAGTTCCATCAAGATAATAAGTGGTGCTTACATCGTCAATATAGTCAGAAAGCGTTTTTCTGAGACCCCATTCCGCACCCACACAAACTTTTTTGCCAAGACTGTATTTAACTCCGATTCCAAAAGGAAAGGAAACACTGACTGTTGAATAGGGCTTTCGGTCAGGATAGGCTTTGGTGTCCTGCCCCTCAGTTTTAAGGGGCTGTAGTTCAACAAGCTGTCCGTTAAGTTCAGCTTTTGGATTGAAAATAAACATCCCAAGGCCACCAAAGAGGTAAGGCGAAAACCCGTCTTTGGAGCTACCCGTAAAATATTCGAGGAAGTTTAATTCAAGATGGGTATTGATTTCGATGAGCGAACTCTCGAAACTGAGATTACGCCCTTCATAGGCTTGCCCGGTAGCATCAGAACCCTGCAGTCCGCCTGAAATAAGATTTGTGGTTAAAGCCCACCTGGTATTAAAATTATATCTGAATACAAAACCAAAAGCCGGTTTCATAAGTGAAAACTTGGGTGTTGGATTCAAATCACCCATGTAAAATGATCCGCCGGCCATCCCGCCAAGTTCAATAATCTGAGCCCTGGTCAGGCCCAGACAAAATAATAACAGAAAAAACAATACAACTTTTTTCATTCCTTAATAACTAAAAACTTACCGGCTTAGTATATATGTATTCAACAGCCTGCAAAAATATAAAAAGTGCGCTTTACAAGGGTCTGGCTTATAATAAGTATCTGTTGCCTGTTAATTCCGGATGTCGATACCCCATGATAGTTTTGCGCGCAAGGCAGTGAAAAAGTTTTTATCCGGCATCCGCAACAGATTTAACCTGAAGCCGGCCTTGCTGATAATCAGCTCACTTTGCGAATTTACGGATACAATACGTGAATCCAACCCGAGAAGGTATTTTTTCTCACGGCCTTCAATTTTTATTCTGATCCTGCTACTATCAGGAAGTACAATAGGCCTCACGGTCAGATTATGGGTGGCCACCGGGGTAATTACAAAATTGTTTGAATCAGGTGTGAGTATAGGACCGCCACAACTCAATGAATATGCAGTAGAACCGGTGGGCGTGGCAACAATCAGCCCGTCAGCCCAATAGGAATTCAAATAAACCTCATTCACAAAAGTACTGATAGCCAGCATACTTGACGGGTATTCCTTTAAAATACTGAGTTCATTCAGTGCATAGTTAAATCCGTCATATCCCGGAAGTTCCAGCATGAGCAGTGTTCGCTGATCAATTTCGATGGTTTTGTTGAGCAGACATGTGAGTGCATTTTCAATCTCTTCTTTGGCAATGGCAGATAAAAATCCAAGACGGCCCAGATTAATGCCAAGAACCGGAATCCCTGAATCACGCACCAGTGAAACTGTATCCAGCAGCGTACCATCTCCTCCGATTGAGAACAAATAGTCAGCGCGACCGGCAAGATCTTCATGTGATGTAAAAAATGCAGGTTGAATCCCTGTATTTTCAATAGCTTTGATAGCCTGATCAAAAGGCCTGTATATCAGTACTTCGCAACCATGATTGGCTAAGGTTTGAAAGAGATTTTTCAAAAAGTCATGGAAATCATGATGATAGGGTTTTCCAAAAATGGCAATTCTCATAAACAGACTTTTAATCAGAATTCAGATTGCAAAAGTATGGTTTTATCGCACCAATCGTATGAATCAGTTAAATAGAGGCTATGAAATGGATATAAAATCCTGACTCACCCTGTTTATTTACCGTGTATTCAATCCTGAGCACTTTGTCATAATAAGTTACAAAATCAAGGCCTAAGCCCGCGCTGTACAGAAGTTTACCTGACAATGCGGTTTCATGGTTGTTTATTTTTCCCGCTGCATATCCGGCATCCGTAAAAAGATTCAGGTAAAAAGCGTAATGTATTTTGCTGAATTTTTCGGATTTGATTTTTTCAATTTGTATGACTCTTGTCGGAATCAGCGCATATTTAAGGTTGGTTTTTATCAGTCCGATTTTCTGTCCATCAATTACATAATACTCATAGCCTCTGACAAAATACCGCCCATAGCCCAGTCCGCTCTGAATAAAATATGGTAAGGGCTTGCTACCGGCAAGCTTTCCATAAACTCCGGAAGCAACAAACCATTTGTTATTTACTTTCCAGTATTTGCGGAAAGTGGCTTCAACTGACCAATAATCAATTGAATTCCCGTCAATAAAGGGAATACCGATTTTATTTGCACCTGCATCAGCATAATAACCTTTGAGCGGGTAATGTTTAAAATCACGGTGATCATCTTTTATCAGATATCCCAGATTCAAAAACGTTGTTTTTTTCGGGCCGTACTCAGGATTAACAGCAAGTACTTCTTCACCAATCGTTAAGGCAGTTAATCCAACATCAAGCGTATGGGTTAAATAAAAATCAGGACGGTAAACAATCCCGATGGAAGCGTTATGTTCTGTTTTGAGATAGTTGTCTTCAGATTTTACAAAAACAATCTGATTCATGCTATCCGTAGCACAGGCAATTTCGTGATTGGCTGAAATACTGTATGCTACGGTCAAACCCAGTGTTTGTTTATGATTGATAAATGGTACAAAGTACTTTAATCCAAGTTTTTGATCAAAGCCTAATACAGCAAGTATTGCTAAGGATTCCCTTCTGCCCCTGAAATTTTCAATTTCAAGGTTGACTCCGTAATTAACCCTTGAGAAGTTTTTGGCCCGCCACCAGGCATTGAAATTACGGTCAGCTATTTCGAAAATCGGATAAGGCCATACATACCATCGTTCAGTAAATAAAAGGGATATAACAATATGATTGTTTCCTTTCCATTTGATTTCAGGTGTAACAAAATTAAAAATTGAGAGATTGAGCAGATTTTCACACGATTTGGTGATGCTTTTTTTTAACTCTGAAAACAGAACAGAATCACCGGATTTAAAAAGTAATTCGCGGGTAATGATGTATGGACGTGTGTGTGCATTGCCTTTAAGTAAAACTGAATCAATAATAACGGTCGCTGTATCAGGTACTGAATCATTCAATATCAGCACTTTCCCGGATTGTGCAATTCCTGACACGGTAAATAATCCGAATAGTATGCTAACGAAAAATTTGTTTATTGTGATCAACATCAGGCATTAAACGCTCAGGTAAGTCATCAGGGCTTCATAACGGTCGCGGAGCAAATCGTCCAGGTCATTTTGTCCGAATGATGCTTTTATTGTATAGTTATAACGGTTGAATGTATTGATTACCGCTGAGATATCGAGGCTGTTCATTTTAACGGTAACTTCAAGTTTCATTGAGTCTTCTTCGGAGTGCGTGTACAGGCCCATGATTTTGGTATCGTTTGATTCAACGATGCCGGCAATTTCAACAAGGTTATAATCACGCAGATTAATCTGTAAAACAATGATACCACCTGAATCTTTAATAGGGTCTATGGCTGAGAAACTCAACATAAGCTGCTGAAGTGTGATACTGCCGATATACTGATTTTTATCATTTATTACCGCGATAAGGGTGAGCTTGTTGGCTGCAACCAATCTGAAAACATCCAGAATATGCTGGCTTTCATTGATAAAAATCCGGTTTGCCACAACATGCTGATTGTTAATTGTATCGTCAATATCGGCGAATTGCATAACATCGCCTTCTGAAATCAAACCGAGAAATTCATTGTTGCAAACAAGCGGAAGATGGCTCAATTTATAATCGTCCATCAGGCTGAGTGCTGTTAAGCCTGTATCATCAGGGCTAAGAGTTTGAATTTCAGTTGATAATATGCTTTTTGCTAACATTTTGTGTAAGTTTTAATCCCATTCTTTCAGTTCCAGATTTTCATCAGCTATGATATTCAGATAATTGCCATAGCGTGAAGTTGCAATACGGCCATCAGTAACGGCCTTTTTTACTTCACAACCCGGTTCATGTGAATGGGTACAGTTATAATACTGGCATTTGTGTAAAAGTTCACGCATTTCAGGAAAATATAAAGCAACTTCTTCTTTTTTGAAATCAATGAGGCCAAATTCCTTGATGCCCGGTGTATCAACAATATAAAATTCAGGTTCCATTTCATGCATTTGTGCAAAGGTAGTTGTATGTTTCCCTTTTTGATGATATTCAGAGATTTCACCTGTGGTAATTTTTAATCCGGGATGTAAATAATTAATAATAGCCGACTTACCAACACCTGAATGACCGGTCAGCAAATTAACCTTATTCCGCATCTGTTGTTTTAATTTCTCCATTCCGTCACCGGTAAATGCTGAAACGATCATGACCTGATATCCGCAACTTTTATAAATTTTTGTAAATTGTTGAAGAATATCTAAATCTTCTGAATCATATATATCTGATTTATTGAAAACTATAATTGAAGGTATTCCATACGCTTCGGCTGTGACCAGAAACCTGTCGATGAACCCGAGTGAAGTACGCGGCTGATGCAAAGTTGCCACCAAAACAGCCTGATTGATATTTGATGCAAGGATATGAATGGTTTTGGAGGCATTTGTGGCCTTGCGGATGATATAATTGGAACGGGGCTCAATTTCAGCAATTATTCCCGAGGCCTGACCTGCTTCCATTTCTATTTTAACGATATCTCCAACCACCACGGGATTTGTATTTTTGATGCCATGAGTTCTGAAAATACCTTTTAACCTGCACTCCACCACGCTGTTATCACTAGTTTTAACCAGGTACCAGCTCCCTGTTGATTTTACGACCCTTCCGTTTATAAGCATCAACTTTCAATAAAATTGTAATGTTTTTTTACAGCTTCTTTGATGTCCCAAATACATTTTAATCCTTTCGGGAAGATTACAAAATCATTTTTTGCGATTACAAATTCACCGTTTTCAGTTTCAATAATAACTTTTCCTTGCAGAAAATAACAATGTTCTTCATCATCATATTCAGAACTGAAGCGTGAGACTTCCTTTTCCCACACTGGCCATTCAGCGATTTTGAGTTGAATGAATTCATCTCTGCTTAACGACTTTATAATTATTTTAGACATATTTTTTTAAAAAAACTTGTTTCCTGAGCAAAAATATATAATTTTGGCTTAAGTAATCGACTTATTATGGTAGTAATATTTATTCTCCTTCCGCTGCTAATTGCAGCTTTGCTGTACGGATTTATCAGGTATAAATACCCTAATGGCACAACCCAGTTACTGATTGTGGCCTTTATTTTGGGTGCAGTCTTTGCACTTGGCGCATTATTAATTGAATACGCCGCGAGCCATACGAGGTTGGATGATCTGAAAAACCTCCGCAGGATGGCTTTTTATGCATTTATTGTGGTTGGTGGTGCGCAGGAATTCTTCAGATTTCTGGTTTTAAGGTATTATGTTTTGCCAAAACAGATTTTCAGAACCCCTGCCGATGGAATAGCCTACTCCGTCATGATTGCCATGGGGATGACGACAGTGATGCTCATTATGAACAATAAAGCCCTGACAGGTGCACCATTTTTTTCTTATTATGTGTATACTGCAGCAGTTGCAAATCTGGTTTTTTCAGTTTTCATGGGCTTTTTTGTGGGACTTGGCAAAAGCCGCGAAAACCGGTTTATTGATTCGATGACCGGATTGTTTGCAGCAGTTTTTTTTCATGGGCTCTACCGGTTTTGCTTCTATACCGAAGAATACCAGCTTTTAATAGTTTCCGGAATAGCTGCAGTTGTGATTGCTAGTGTATTTGTTTACAGGGCTATCCTTGCAGGCGAAAAACAGAATTAGCCTGTAACCTCGTTAGCCTCATCACTGTACCAACTTGCGTACATGTTATAACTGTTTGCTATACGCATAACTTCACCTTCAAGCAATTGCGTGTCAGTTTCCTTAATCTTACGGGCCGGAACACCAGCATATACACTGCCTGTGGTAACAATTGTGCCTTTGGAAACTACTGCTCCGGCTGCTATAATTGAATTACTTTCAACCACAACATCATCCATCACGATTGCACCCATACCGATAAGCACATTATCGTGAATGGTGCAGCCATGAATAATTGCACCATGGGCAATTGAAACGTTGTTGCCAATGTTTACGGGTGATTTTTTGTAGGTGCAATGGATAATTACTCCATCCTGCATATTCACGTTATTGCCTATCCTGATGGAATGAACATCACCCCTGATTACTGCATTGAACCAGATGCTGCAGTTGTCGCCGGTAATAACATCGCCTGTAATGGTCGCATTATCAGCAATAAACACGTTGTCCCCAAATTTGGGATACACTCCCTTAACTGGTTTAATCAGTGGCATAATGAATGTTTTTAATCAAGAAAATGTTTTTCGTCAATGGGACTATTGGCCCTTGGATAATCGAGTGAATAATGCAAACCCCGGCTTTCTTTCCGCTCCATGGCCATTTTTATAATCAGATAGGCTACATTTATCAGATTGCGCAACTCACAGATTTTAATATTTAATATGGAGCGGTTGTACAACTCCTCGGTTTCGCGATAGATGATGTTCAACCTGTCAAAAGCCCTGTTTAGCCGCAGATTGGACCTCACAATGCCGACATAGCTGCTCATGATACTTTGTAACTCCTTCACGGTGTGTGTGATGAGTATCATTTCTTCGTTCAGTACCATGCCTTCGGCATCCCAGTCAGGAATGGCCTCACAAAAATCAATATGTTTAAAATTGGCTGAGGCATCGGCTGCAGCCCTGTGTGAGAATACCAATGACTCCAGCAATGAATTTGAAGCCAGCCTGTTGGCACCGTGTAAACCAGTGGATGCACATTCGCCGGATGCATAAAGGTTTACAATTGATGAACGGGCAAATTCATCCACCTTGATTCCCCCGCACAGATAATGCGCGGCAGGCACTACGGGGATCATTTCTTTGGTAATATCAATTCCAATTGATAAGCATTTGGCAAAAATCGTCGGGAAATCATTGATCAGGCCATTTTTATCGAGATGCCGGCAATCGAGGCAAACATGTTCATCGCCCCTGATTTTCATTTCAGTATCAATGGCACGTGCAACAATGTCTCTGGGAGCAAGGGATTGGCGAACATCGTATTTTTTCATAAATTCCTGCCCGTCAACGGTTTTAAGAATAGCACCAAAACCTCTTAAAGCTTCGGTAATCAAAAAGGAAGGCTTTTCTTTGGGATTGTACAGCGCAGTTGGGTGAAACTGTATAAACTCCATGTTCTCAGTTTTGCCCTTTGCTCTGTGAACCAATGCAATACCGTCGCCTGTTGCAATAGCCGGATTGGTGGTGGTGCTGTACACGTTACCGGCACCCCCGGTGGCAAGCATGGTGGCTCTTGCCAGAATGGTTTTAATTTCGTTGGTATTGATATCGAGTACATAAGCCCCGAAACACGTGATATCTTTTGTCTTTTTGTCTACTTCAACACCAAGATGATGTTGTGTGATGATATCGATGGCAAAATGATCTTCGAGGAACGAAATATTCGGATGTTCTTTAATCCTGTCAATCAATGAGTTTTCAATTTCGAGACCCGTCTGGTCTTTGTGATGCAGTACGCGGTATTCCGAGTGTCCGCCTTCTTTCCCTAGATGAAAGCGCCCGGCGGCGGTACGGTCAAAATCTACACCCCATTTAATCAGTTCTTTAATGCGCTCAGTTGATTCAGTGATTGTAATTTTAACAACTTCAGGATTATTGAGTTCATCCCCGGCAATCATGGTGTCGCGAATGTGTTTTTCATAGGTATCAGGGGTGTACATCACGGCAGCGATGCCTCCCTGTGCATACTTGGTAGCAGTTTCTGCAATTTTTGTTTTGGTAACAATCAATACTTTACCATAGTCAGCAACCTTCAGCGCAAAACTCAAACCTGCAATACCTGACCCAATAATCAAAAAATCAACATTTTGTCGCATCTATATTTCTTTAACTGATTTTATTGGTATCCAACCAACACTTCCATTTGCAATTCGAATTTTTATCCATTCACCCACCTTATCGGTTTGGCTTACTTTGGTACCTTCATGCAATACAAAAATATCAACACTTGAAGCATCGGGTGAACTTTTGGCAGTAACCGCAGGGTCGAACACAATTGCCTGTGCATGATTCAACTGGTGGTTGCTGCTTTTCCAGGCAAAACTGCTCGAAAATATGGCAAAAATAAGCATGGCCACACTAACCCAGAAACCGGATTTACGTAAGAATATGTTTCCCGAAAGGAAATAAAATCCTGCAGCAATTAACATCAACGCAATACAAATAATGCCTATCCATGCCCAGGTATCGCCCGGAAATAAATTATACAATGTTTTCCACCAGATTTCATAAAACAAATCAGGTACAATTTCAATCTTATCCGTAATCCGGCTGTTGGCTACTTTCAGATTGAACTGAATATCTTCATCTCCCGGGTTAAGTTTCAAAGCCCGTTCAAAATTCAGGATGGCCGAGGGCAGGTCATTTGATTTGAAATATGAATTCCCCAGATTAAAATAAACTTCTGATGATTCATATCCCTGAGCTAATATTTTAGTGTAAAAGCCAATGGCCTGCTCGTATCGTCCTTTATTGTAATTCTGAGTAGCTGAATCGGCCAGCGTTTTAGGAGGCTGGGCCATGGCAAATCCGAAAAGTCCGGCTAAGAGTATGCTTAAAATAATTTTTTTCATGGCTGTATTATTTCAATTCCCTTTCAATCCTGGTAATTACTTCAAGTGCCTGATTGTAAATCTGGTCCATATTTTTCGCCTTGTCGCCCGGGGCAAAGCGGGCAAATTCGCAGTTGTTAAGCGTTTCGCTGAAACTTTTTACAGTTTCATCATTCACCTGTTTCTGTAACAACGCCTCATTTACTGAATCCATCGAAAGCTCAGCTAACGCAATACCGAATTTATCAGCAATATACCCCCACATTGCAGCGCTCACCTCATTGTAAAACTCATTTTCTTTTCCTTCTTTCAGGAAAACTGAAGCTTTCTGCAGGCGTTTGCGTGATACTTTTGTAGCATACTTTAAACGCATCATGCCTTTGTTTCCGTGTTGTTTCTGCCTGATCCGCAAATAAATAATAAGCCCTGATCCTGCAAAAAATACAAGCAACACTATCAGAAAGTACATGTCGGAAGCAAAAAATACAGCACCAATGGGTCTCAAGGAATAAGGCGGTAATTTAATATGACGGATATCACTTCCGATATACTGAACATCCTGCTGGTTTACAGCGCTGTATGAAACATTTGATGCACTTCCGTCTCCTTTAGCAACCTTGATAACATATTCGGGTGAACTTTTGGTCAGATAAGTCCGGCTCTTGAGATCGTACCACGAAAAGCTGAATGGTTTAATCCGGAATTCACCGGGATTACGGGGAATAATCAGGTATTCAAATACTTTTTTGCCGGAAATGCCCGAACTGCTTTTATTGATGTTGCTGGAAACTTTGGGGTCGTACGTTTCAAAATCGGTAGGAAATTCTATTTTTAGCTTGTCGATCAGGTCGATATTTCCGTTACCTGAAATTGTGATTTTCAGATTGATGGCTTCATTGGCCTTAAGTTCAGTACGGTCGATTTCGGGTGTAAAAGTAAAATCGCCCACTGCTCCTGAGAAATCCGCCGGTTTATTTTGCATCGGCAATGGCTGAACATTTAGTTTGAGGGCATTCGAAAATATTTTCTTTTCTACCTGAGCTACAGAGCTGTTGAAAAAAGCATCATTGAAAAAGCTATCAAAAAAAGGATCACCGGTTCCCCTGCGTTTCTGTTTTTTTTGCACCTGTGCCGTAAGTTCCATTTCCATGGCCGGCAGGGTTACTGCTCCGGTTTTAAGAGGTACAAGGGCAAGTTTCTTTATTTCAGCAGTTACATATTGTTCACCATTAATAATTTCATTCTGTTGTTGCTGGGCTTTATTTTCATCAAGCAGGTCCTGCGACCAGAATCCTGAAATGGTAGCGAGGTTGTTCACCCTGATGTTTGCCACCGGAACTTTGGTGAATATCTTATAGGTTACAATCACCTGCTCGCCTTCCATAATGTTTGATTTATTGGAGTAGGCTTTGATAAAAACATCGTCTTTTGACAAATCAGCAGTACTTTCGATAGGTTCATTCTGTGTTCTGCCGGTTTGCTGCCTGCCCTGCGTACCTTGTTGTACATTGCTTTGCTGCTGCGGTGCATTGCCTTTAACCACGGCAATCTGCAAACTGTTGGTCCTGATTTCCTTTCCTCCAACTGTAATACTGGCCGGGCCAATTGTAAAAGTACCCGTGGCAGAAGCATGTATCAGGTAAATATAACTCTGCTGCACCGTTTGTGATACTTTTCCATTGATAATTGAATAGCTGGAACTTGTGGATGGATTAGGTCCTGAAACCACATCAAAGCCTTTAAAGTCAGGTGCTTTAAATTTATCACCTTCAGCATTCAACACAAAATTTACCCTGAAAGTTTCGCCCTGGGCAACTGTAGTTTTGGCTGAGGCTGTAAAACTTACTTCCTGAGCTTTAGCTATATTGCTGCTTATTGTGAGCAATAGTGTAAATACTGCGATCAGTAAAAAAATACCCTTTTTATACAATACTCTGTTTTTCATATTCTTACTTCAAGAGGATTTGGTATATCGTGCAAAATTAACAATTAGGTCATGATAACTCAATCTTTGTAGCATATTACCAGTCTTTTTCTGATTTTCCACTTACGCCGACCCTTACTTTTTTCTTATCCAGATTCTCGCGGGTTTTTTGTTCTGCATTCTTCATGGCTTCAAGCATACGTTCAGCATCCTGTTTTGAAATTTCCTTAGGTTGCTGCTGCTGTTTCTGCTGGTCCTGTTTCTGCTGATCCTGCTTTTGCTGATCCTGTTTCTGCTGATCCTGTTTCTGCTGATCCTGCTTCTGCTGATCCTG
>CAZKCK010000041.1:0-18077 GCA_964550695.1 uncultured Bacteroidales bacterium
TTGCCTCATTTACGGTCTATCCATTAAACCTTTATGTGGATAAAACAGCAGCTGCGGGTGGAAATGGAACCCTTGCGGCACCCATTCAAACGGTTACGCAGGCATTAAATGCGCTGGGCCCCGGAACCAATGTGTATATTAAATCAAACACCTATGACGAGGCTACTCCCATGAACTTAAACCAAAGCGGGATGTGGCAGAGTTACAATGGTGGTTCTGTAATAAAATAACCTGATTTGCATGCAACAATTCAAAATATATTTTCTGTTTTTGCTTTTGCTTCCCTGGTCCTTACCGGCTCAAACGTTTTTTTCACCAGCGCAGAAAACAATCATTACCAAAGGGAAGCCCGTTACCGGTAGTTGTAATTTTAAGTTTGCCATTTCAAGTGGTATAACCACCTTATGGTCAAATGATGGCACCAGCATTGCGGGCTCCGAACCCAAAGCATCTCTTTCGTTAGATGTGAAAGATGGAGTTTATGAAGTATCATTGGGTGCACAGGGCATGAAACCTTTATTTTATGAATTGCTCAGGTTCTATCCTGATCCTGTACTCATTACTTGGGTAAATATCGGCAATGGTTTTACGGAATTCAGCAAGCAGAACATTGATCCTAAACTCGTTGACTGGCTGAATACTGAAAATGAAAAGGCTCTGATGCAGAATAAGTCTCAAACAACTCCCGGAGTTGTTGAATGGGCCCACAATGAAGCAAAGGAAGAAAAATCCGACAAAGAGCAGAAGGAAGCTACCAATGCAGAAGGGTATATGAACTTCAGAAGATTGCAAAGGGCTGATGCCAACGGTAAAATTCCGATGGATGGCCTGATTAATGCACAGCGACATATTTCTGGTATGCCCCAGCCCAAAGATGCAGGTTTGTGGAACTGGGAATGGCTCGGACCAGGCAATATTGGTGGTCGTATCCGTGCAATTGCCGTTAATCCATCAGATGCGAATATTCTGTTTGTAGGAGGTGTTGGGGGGGGGTTATGGAAAAGCACCAATGGAGGTTCTTCCTGGACTGTGGTAAATGATTTTTTAGCAAATCCAGCCATTACTTCCATTGTGTATGATCCTACCAATTTGAATATTATGTACGCTGCAACTGGTGAAGGTTTTTATAACTTTGATGCACTTCCGGGTGCCGGAATCTTTAAAAGTACTAACGGAGGGTTAACATGGAACCAGCTTGCCAGTACCAATAATACTGATTTTCAACTTGTCAACAGGCTTTCACATCATCTTGACAGTACGGGTGTTCTTTATGCCGGTACAACCGCTCCGAACAGAGTGGTTAAATCATCTGACGGGGGCGCATCCTGGACAACTATGCTAACAGCTATTACACCTGTTCTGGATGTAAAGGTCAGCCCGCATCACCCTCATAACATGGTTATTGCCGGTACACAGGGATTTGACGGTGCAGGATGGACCAATACAGGTGATGTTTATCTTTCAAGCAATTGGGGTAAAACATGGACGCAGCAGACTACTGGTGCAGCCAACAAATTACCTGCGTGGCCGCAGCGCTGTGAAGTATCATTTTGCCTTAGCAATTCTACAAAAATTTATGTGAGTCTGGGTCTTAATTCCGGAGAAGTCTGGCGATCATTAGATAATGGTGCTACCTGGAGTCAACGTTCAACCGGGTATAACTATCTTGGTGGCCAGCAATGGTATGATAACTGTATCTGGGTAGATCCAACAACCAGCGACAGGCTGGTCGTTGGCGGGCTGGATCTTTACCGCAGTACTGATGGCGGTACTACCTTTACCCAGATAAGCGACTGGCACGACTATCACAACAATGGAGCAGCAAACTCAGCCCATGCTGACCAGCATATTATTGTCCATAGTTCCGCATATGATGGAGGTACCAATAAAACTGTGTATGTTGGCAATGATGGTGGAATACAGAAGGCGACCAATATTTTGACTGTCTCACAAAACTCCGGATGGACAAATCTTGCTGGTACTACATTGGGGATTACCCAGTTTCATGGTGGATCCGCTGCACCTGACGGTAGCTTTGTAATAGGGGGCACTCAAGATAATGACCACTTGCGTTACAAACCATCAGGAGCATGGAGTGGAGCCGGAAACTGGTATCAGGCTGAAACCGGGGATGGTGGCTGTGCTGCAGTAGATTTTTCAAGTACCAACAATCAATATTCGGAATATGTCTACCTGGGTATTGAAAAAAGCACCAACTCTGGTGATTCGTGGTTTGGAGCCACTACCGGACTGACTAATGCAGGAGATAAAAACAACGCCCTGTTTATTTCGCCTTTTGTGATAGACCCCAATAATTCAGGCCGTCTGATTGGTGGTGGAACAAGTATCTGGCGCACAACTAACAGTGCCGGAAACTGGGGCTCCATTCGCGCATCAATTGGAGCTAAATGTTCAGCTGTTGATATAGCAAACGGAAATGCTGACATTATCTGGGTGGGATACGAAAACGGACATGTTGCCAAAACTACCACCGGAACCAATGCCTCTCCCACCTGGACGCAGGTTGACAACAATGCAACAGCACTCCCGAACAGGTTTGTAACCGATATTGCCATTAACCCCAACAACCATAACGAGGTTTATGTTACTTTTAGCGGATATAATGCTGACAATGTGTGGTATACAAATGATGCCGGCACTACCTGGTTTAACCATTCAGGAACAGCACCCAATAATCTCCCGGCACTTCAGGTAAACTCCATAAGAGTACACCCACTGTCAAGTAATTGGATTTATATTGGAACTGACCTCGGTGTTTTCGCATCTGAAGACAAAGGACTTAACTGGGCCGTAGATCCTAGATACCCTACCCAAAATAACGAAATGCCCGCCAATGTTGAGGTTGCTGAATTGTTCTGGCAGAGCGATTATTATCTGGTTGCCGCAACCCATGGAAGAGGTATGTACCGCGCTCATCCCATGACCATTATTTATGTTGATAAACTTGCTGCCCCCGGAGGAAATGGTTCTGCAGCAGCTCCCTATCAAACGGTAACCGAAGCTGTGAATGCTGCCGGTAGGAGTACGGTTATTTCCATCAAATCGAATACTTACGATGAAGCCGGAACCATTCTCTTTAATAAAAAAGGCGAAGTAAAATCAACAAATGGTAGTTCAATAATAAAATAGGATTTTATGAAAAAAACAAATCTTATAGCTTTAATGATTTTCGTACTGTCGGTGTTGACTACAAAAGGTCAAACCACAAGTCAATCTGTTGTCGCATCTTCAGGCGGAAATCCTGCAAATACTAATTATTTGCCAGACGAACCTATACATCCCACAACCATACGTACAGGTCACTATTATGGCCTTTCACGCCCTTTGAGGGATATTCCTCCTATGACTCCTGCAGAAAGTCAGGCTTTGGATGAAATTGCGAAAGCCAAACCAACCCATCATTGGCCTGTTCGTGAATATCTCTATGAAGCAAATGCTTTACCCAAAGGCCCGGATCCCGTATGGCAGAACTTCAATGGTGAGGATCGTGGTTTTGAAACGGATGCACTCGAAGAGAATTTCGAAGGCTTAAATGGTTTTTCAAACCCTCCGGATCCCGTTGGATGTATTGGACCTAACCACTATATGCAATCTATTAACTCCGTTTATGCCATTTACGACCGAATCGGAACCTTGCTGGCCGGACCTACCAACCTGAACCTTCTGTTTGGCGGTGTGCCAGGCACCAATTGCAACAGTGGCGACCCAATCATACATTATGATGACCAGGCAGGCCGTTGGCTTGTAGCTGAATTTTCACTCTGCAATGCCAACGACCGTATGCTGATAGCCATTTCACAAACCAATGACCCCACGGGAAGCTGGCACCAATATTCATTTGATGTTGATGATGTACCTGATTATATGAAATTCGGAGTCTGGCGTGATGCCTATTATATGGGTACCAATACGCATGCAGCCGGGAGTAATGATTGCTATGCTTTTGAACGTACAAAAATGCTCAATGGTGATCCGACTGCACAAATGATAGGATTTGATAATGCCTGGCGCCCCGGAAATGCAATGGGGGTTCAGGCGGCAGTGCCTGCCGATAATGATGGTACATTTGCCCCTGCAGGAGAACCCGGCATATTTATGATACTTAATGAAGATGGTGAAGCCGGAGGTTCTGACCAGTTATGGTTAATGGAAATGGCTGTAAACTGGACAACACCCGCCAGTTCTACCTTTACCCGTGTGCAGCAGTTAAATGTGGCTGCATTCAGCGGTAACATAAACACCGGCTGGGAAAACATTGATCAACCCGGAACCGCTCAAAATTTATGCTCCGTTTCTGACATTGTGATGAATGCACCCCAATACCGTAATTTCGGAACGCACCAGACCATCGTTTTATGCCACACCGTTGATGCAAACGGAAGTGAACTTGCCGGAATGCGCTGGTACGAACTGCGTAAAACCTCCGGTAACTGGTTTATCAGGCAACAGGGAACCTATGCACCCGACGCAAATTCAAGATGGATGGGAAGTATTCATATGAATGCTTTTAAGGAAATCGGAATGGGTTATTCCATCTCCAGTTCAACCGTTTATCCCGGAATCAGGGTGTGCGGGCAAAATGCCATGGAAAACGCGTTGGCCTCGGGTGTGATGAATGTAGCCGAAATGACAATTTACACCGGAACCGACAGCCAAACCGGGAGTGAACGCTGGGGTGATTACACCGCTTGTTTTGTTGATCCGGTTGACGACCGGACATTCTGGTACACCGGAATGTATGTTGACAATACGAACAGACGGCATACCCGTATCGCTTCCTTTAACATCTTCCCTGCCAATATTTATATTGACGGTACTGTAGCCACAAGTGGCAATGGTACAAGCGGATCACCTGTAAAAACCGTTAAGGAAGCTGTGAATGCTTCGGGTAATGGTACAAACTTAAACATTAAAGATGCCACCTATGATGAGGTAAACCCCTTGCTGCTTGAATATTCTGGCATGGTCAGGAGGTGGGGCGCAACAGGTGCTCCCATCATCAAATAACTTTAATTATATGATTCTGAGTTGAAACAAATTAATAATTTATACTTTATATGAAAACAAAATACACGCTTTTAGTAATCATAAGTTGGTTCGTTACTGTAAGCCTTTTGGCGCAAACAGTAAACGAATCGGTTGTTGTTTCTTCCGGCGGTGGCCCCTCTGCCGGTGGTATATATTCAAACTTTGCCGTGGTGGGCGAACCTTTTGTGGCCAGCCCTGTGTCAGGCTCCACCATCTCAACCAATATAGGCTTTATTTACAGGACTGCCGATATACAAGCCACTATCGTAAACCTTACCATTTTTCTGGAAGGATTGTATGCCGGAGGAAGTATGATGAATAAAGCCCAGAATGAATTTGGTGATCAATTCAATGGTACGGTAGCTGACAAAATCACATTTGAACTCCACAATGCTATAACCTATGCCACAACCGCTTACACCAACAGCAATGTGGACCTGAATACAAATGGCACCGCTACTGTTTCAGTACCATCCGGAGTATCCGGTTCATATTATGTAACGGTGAAGCACCGGAATTCAATTGAAACTGTAAGCAAAAACCCAATAAACTTTGCCGGGACTCCGCTCAGTTACAACTTCTCAACAGATTTTACCCAGGCTTTTGGGGATAATCTGAAACATCTGGGCGAAGGCATTTACGGCTTGTATGCCGGCGATATCACTGGTGATGGCGCTGTGGATGCTCTGGATATGATACCTCTTGAAAATGATGCTGCAGGTTTTACGACGGGTTATATAAGTACTGATGTAAACGGTGATGGGTCAATTGATGCGCTGGATATGATTTTGGTGGATAATAATTCAGCTGCTTTTATTTCTGCAATCACGCCGTAGTGCTGTGAACCTGCGAATTATCTGATCCTAAGTCAATAATTGTATAGAAATTGACTATTCATTTTGTTTAAGACCGGCGACTCCAGTTCGCCGGTCTTTTCATTTATTGCTATAAGCCGTTTTTGAGCAATATTTCCATCAACAAATCTTTACGCCGGCGCGATACTTCAATCCTGCTCGAGTCAGTCATTATCAGTGTACCACCATCTTCTTTCAGAAACTGCTCCACATAGCTCAGGTTCACCAGATGTGACTGATGTACCCTGAAAAAATTATGCGGACTGAGCAATTCATCATATTCCCTGATGGGTTTTGAAACCACTATTTTTTTGCCTTTAATGGTATAAAAAGTAGTATAGCTGCCATCTGAAGAACAGTGAACAATTTCGTTGATATTCAGCATCGTAATTCCTTCAAATGATGGCAGGGCTATTTTTTTTCTATCTGATTGATTGTTGGTCAGTAAAGTCCGGAACCTCTCCTCAAAAGCCGATGACACCATTGGCTGATGTCGCACACGTTCAAGGGCCTCCAGAACCTGAACCGCATCTACGGGCTTCAGCAGATAATCAATGGCATTGTACCTGAATGCCGTAATTGCATAATTATCATGTGCTGTAAGAAACACAACTTTAAATTCGCGGTAATTTGTATTTGTAAGCACTTCAAAACCAAGGCCATCAGTGAGGTGAATATCCAGAAAAATCAAATCGGGTCTGAGTCCCTGAATCAGTTCTATGGCTTTTGTTACACTATCTGTTTCAGCAATCACCATGGTATCAGGCGCATTTTGCTTTAAAATCCTTTTCAGCGATTCACTGCAACCCTGCTCGTCTTCCACAATAATAATCCTTATCATTAGTCCTCCCTGTTTTTAAAAGGCAAATTCAAAATTACACGCGTACCGCCGGCATGACCATCATTGGATTGTAAATCGTGATAAATTACTGATGCATTGCATTTAAGTTCATTATTCAGGAGTTCAATGCGTTCGGCAACCACCTTGCTGCCTAAGGAGACATGTTGCTTTCCTGTGCCGGTTTCGGGCTTATTCCGGTTGGCTCTCCCGTCGCCATTATCTTCAATGATAATCTGAATAAGGTTTTCAATCTGACTATATTCAACCAGGAGCCTTCCATCACTTTTCTTATTTGCAAATCCATGCACAATTGCATTTTCAACAAAAGGCTGCACCAGCATCGGAGGAATCATTAAGAACTCCGGTTCTTCAACCAGGTTGTTAAGGGTATATATAAATTTGTTGTTAAACCTTTGTTTTTCGAGGTCAATATACAATACAAGTGAATTTATTTCTTCATCAAGTGGTATAAACTGCCGGCGTGAATTTTCAAGTATGGAACGCATAAGCCGGGCAAACCCCGAAAGAAATTCCTGTGCTTTGGCCGGCTCGTTTATTCCGATAAATTCCTGCACGGAAGCCAGTGAATTAAAGATAAAATGCGGATTCATCTGCGACAATAACATACGCTGTTCAAGTTCCGTTTTTTGCCGGGCCATCAGGGTCTTTGCATTGTCCTGCTTGAGTTTATATCGTTTGAACCCAAGAAAAAGGGTAAGCAGTACAAGAAGAATCGTAAGGATGGTAAAGAACAGAATCAGTCGTTGCCGTGTAAGGGTATTTTCTTTTTGAGCCAATTCCAGATTTTTAATTCTTCTTTGGTTTTTAAGATTCAGGATTTCTTTTTCCTTTTTCTCGGTTTCATATTTGGTGGTAAGCTCACTTATCATCTTCTGACTGTTTTCATTGTACAATGAATCAGTCAGGGTTTTGTATTGTTTAAAATAATGCAAAGCCAGAGCATATTTGCCTGTTTGCTCATAGTATTTTGACATAATATTGTCAACCTCCATCGTAAGTTCCACCGAACCTAATTCATCTGCAAGTTTATGAGCCTCAAAAATATACGTACTTGCAAGTTTAGGTTTATTCATTAATAAATACACATTGGCAATATTCCGGCTTCTCAATGCAATTTCGTATTTGTTTTTTAAATTCTTGCTGATTTCCAATGCTTTTTGCATAAATCCAATGGCTTGTTGAAAATCGTTCATTGCTTCGTAAACGCCTCCAAGATTTGAATATACTTTACCAATACTACCTTCAAGTTTTAGCTTTTTATATATACCAAGGGCTTTGTTATCGTAATAGATGGCAGAATCATACTGTCCCATCATTTTGAAACAGACTCCGAGATTGAGTGCCGAAAACCCGGCAATTTTGCTTTCGTTTTTCAGGAGTCGTATGGAGCGGCTCAGGTACCTTTTAGCATCATTGAATTTTTTCAGTTTGATAAAGAAAGATCCGACATTGTTGAGAGAGGTTGCAAGGCTTAGTGTATCACCCAACTGTTCTTTTGTTTTAATGGCATTTATCTGCCACTCAATCGCTTTCTCATAATCGCCTGTTTTATAGTATGCAATGCTGATATTATTAAAAGCACTTGCTATTTTTGCCTTATTTTTAAGTGCCCGGCAGTAAATCAAGGCCATTTTATAATAGTATAATGAAGAATCGGAAAGGTTTTGCTCTAAATATACACTTCCCAATTCGGTGAAAATTATACTCTTCAAATTGTTGTCATTCACATTTTTACTTAGTAAGTCAGCCTCGATGTAATATTTCTTTGCTGCATTCAGGTCGTTTTTGAGATACATGATGTATCCTTTTCCATAGTTGATTCCTGCAAGAAGTTTATGGTCACCGGAAGCTAAAGTTTCAGACTTTGAAAAAAAGTGGGCTGCTGAGTCGGTTTTGTTGGTATACAAATAACAATTGCCCTCCAGGAAAAGGTAAAATGCCTGCAACTCCGGTTGCTGAGGTTTGGCAGCCTGAAGCGCGATCAGGCAACTGTCAGGGTTGGTCAGCAGTCGGATTTCGATTTCATCAAGTTGTGCCTTGTTCAAAACAGTATTCTGACCCTGAATTAATTGGGTGAAGAGCAATAGCAATGCAAACAAGCCAATCTTTGGCATGACTTATAAATTTAATATTTCAACCGGCAAGAACATCATTGCAAATATAACCAATACCGGATATAAACCCAAATTAACCGGATATACATTGGTTGTAACCGGATTGATATTGGATAACTTTTAAAGGTTCAAAGCTATTAACTTTGTTCCTTAAATATTAATTTAACTTAAAATGAAAGCATTAACCATTCCATTCATGAAGTATTCAGTTTTGGCATGTTGCCTTACGATTCAGTTGCTGTCTTTTTCACAATCTGTTCCCCAGCGGATTTCATTTCAGGGGAAACTTACCGAGAGCGACCAACCCGTGAACGGGACCAGAGATTTTGTTTTTTCCTTCAATGGAACGGCCTGGTCAGAAACACATAACAATATACAGGTAATCAATGGTTTATACGCTGTTGTTCTGGGTTCATCAACACCCATACCTGTGAGTGTGTTTAATGAGCATACCACAGCTACCCTGCACATAACGGTAAACGGAACTTCTCTTTCGCCTGATATTGAAGTTGGAGCCTCAGCCTATGCGTTTAAAGCTGAAAAAGCTGATGATGCGGCTAAAATAGCCGGTACACCATTGGATATGGTTTCGCCCGCAGCCAATCAGGTATTAAAGTTTAACGGAACAACATGGAGCCCGTCAAATACTGACTGGTTGCTGAGCGGTTCCAATCTTTACAATGCCAACAGTGGTGATGTGATTATGGGCTCCGGGTCAGACATGGGCAAACTCTCGGTATTTGGTTCGGGTACTTCCGGAAATGCCATTTATGCAGCAGCTAATTCAAACTCTGCCGGTCAGCATGGAGTCTATTCCATTCAGCAATCAAACACCGCCGGTTATGCCCCATCGTATTCGGGTTCACTGAATGGTGTTACCGGCTATGCATATTGGGGATACCCTTACCATTATGGAGTTGCGGGGTACAGGTACGACGATGGATACGGCAATTCAGCCGGTGTTTTCGGGGCTGTAAGCATTTCTTCAACACCAGCGGCCTGGGGAGCCCTCGGATATCAGGATACCGAACTGAGCGAATGGGGTGGTTACTTTCATGGCAATATTTTTACGGATGGTCAGCTAAAAATTACAGGAGGTGTACCGGGAGCAGGTAAAGTACTCACCTCCGATGCCAGCGGACTGGCTAGCTGGCAGGCACCTGCCGCGGGAGGCGGAGCCCAGTGGACAACTTCAGGCAATACTATATACTACAATACAGGAAATGTTGGAATTGGCACATCAACACCACAAGGTAAACTTCAAATTGTTGGAAGTGATGCGGTTAACAATAACCGTACCTTAGAAGTTGAGAACACGTCCACCTCGGCAGCCCTTAATAATGTTTCAGGCATCTATGGTAAAATTAACATTGCCAGCACCAGCGGAACAAATGTCGGGGTATATGGCATTTCGGCCAATACGGCCGGCAATGGAATGGGTGTTTTTGGAGAATCAAACGGGGAGTTCGGATTCGGCGTTTATGCAAAAGCCGGCAGCAATTCACAGTATTCAACGGCTCTGTTTGCCCATACCAACAGCACGAATGGTTATTGTGGTTACTTCCTGGGAGGGAAAAATTACTTTAATGGTAAAACTGGTATCGGGTCAACCCCTCCAACCGGACCTGCGTATATGCTGCATGTTGTTGGAACTGACGACAATGTTAGTGGTCGGGTGCTGGAAGCAGAGAATCAATCAACATCAGCCAATGCAAACATTTCTGCCATTTATGGCAAAATCAATACTACAGCAGGAAGCACATCCGGGGCTGGTGTTTTTGGATTTTCAGCATCCGCAACCGGTGGAGGTCTTGGCGTAAAAGGTCAAACCGTTAGTGAAACCGGAAAGGGAGTAGCTGGTTATGCCACACATGCTACCGGAATCAACTATGCTGTGTTTGGGTCAACTTCAAGCAATAACGGCTTTGCCGGTTATTTTTACGGAGGGAAAAACTATTTTCAGGGCAATGTGGGGATAGGAACCGAAGACCCCGCCTATAAACTTTCACTCACCGGAACAAACAACACTGTTGGAAGCCGTATGCTGGATGTTGAAAACACTTCAACAAGTGTGGCCCAGAATATGGGTGTGATACGCGGTACAATAAATACACTTGCTACCACCAATCCCGGTTCTGCACTTTACGGTATTTCAGCCGGAACATCAGGCAGCGGAATTGGCGTAAAAGGTGAAACTGCAGGAACCACCGGTAAGGGTCTGGTGGGGATAGCCTCACATGCCACTGGTGTAAATTATGCAGTGTATGGCAACACTGCCAGTTCAAACGGTTATGCCGGATATTTTGAAGGCGGAAAAAATTATTTTGAAGGAAAAGTCGGCATTGGAAACACAGCCCCTTTAAATTCCTTATCAATTGGTGATGCAAATGCATCAGGCTGGTTAAGGCCTGCTATTACTGTGGGAGATGGTGTGGATGGAGGTGCTATTGAAGCCGTTTCTTCCACATGGAGGTTTACCATGCAGGTTGACCCATCCCTTGACAGAGCTTTGCTCTCAACAACCAACGCCTCAGGTTTCGGACAGGGTAATATTATTATAACCGCAAATCGAATAGGGTTCGGAAATGGAAGTCCCACTGCCAAATTTCATGTTGCAACGAGTGGTTCTGAAAAAGCAGGTTACTTTATCGGAACAGGGGCTGGATTAAGTTACGCGACCCTGATGTCAGAGAACACCGGGGCATCGGGTGTTGCTGCTTACTTTAAAACCTATGGAACCGATGCTACACTCGTCCTGGGACAAGACGACGCTGCTACCGGCGCTCTTCTGAAAGGTTTTGGAGCGAATGGCGGCAACGAAGAAATCAGAATTGATGGCGATGGTACCACTTCAATATACAATGGCGACCATACCCGTACAGTGCTTGTTGACCCAACCGCCAGTGGTACCAATGGGGGTTCAAAAATCACCCTTTACAATGGCATGGGTGAAGCAATGATTACGCTTAATGCAAATGATGCTGCATCTAATGGTTTGATTACCACCGGAGAACTTGAGATTACCGGAGGTGCCGACCTTGCCGAACCTTTTGATGTAACAGATTTGGATGCTGTTGAACCGGGTACCATTTTAAGTATTGACCCTGAAAATGCAGGACAACTGAAAGTTTCATCTGTTGCCTACGACCGTTGTGTGGCAGGTATAGTGAGCGGTGCCTATGATGTTAAACCCGGTCTGGTATTAAAACATAAAGGAACCAAAGCTGACGGAAAACATCTGGTGGCTCTTACAGGCAGAGTTTATTGCCAGGCCGATGCAACCAAAACCCCTATCAAACCGGGCGATTTTCTGACTTCCTCCGATATTCCCGGTTATGCCATGAAAGTAACCGATCATGATAAAGCCCAGGGTGCAATCCTTGGCAAGGCCATGACCGGGCTTGCTGAAGGTAAGGGGCTGGTACTGGTTCTTGTAACTTTACAATAATAAAAAAATGAGGCTCAATTTTCATCTTTTCCTGGTACTGTCATTGCTGCTTGCAAATATCCTGATTTTCAATAAAGAGGTCAGGGCAGTCACTGCCAACCCCCATCCGGTGCAATACACCCAGCGTGACGGATCTGTCATTACCATTCAACTGAAAGGAGATGAATTTATTCACTGGGCTGAAACAACAGATGGGTTCACCATCATGCCCAATAAATCCGGAACCTATGAATATGCCACAATAGACAAAGACAGCAATCTGGTTTTTTCCGGAATTCAGGCTCATAATCCCGATACCCGGAATGCTGAAGAAAAGGCATTTATCCTAAAGTTAAAGCCTGGTCTGTTCTTTAGCAGGAACCAAACGCTGGAGATGAGGGCACAACTGTTCAGCAGGGATCATTCGAATGCAAAATCTTCAAAAATAGGAGGGTTTCCAACCACAGGTACCAGAAAGTTAATTATGATACTGGCAAATTTTGCTGATACTACAACCACATATACCCAGGCTGATTTCGATAACTATATGAATCAAACCAATTATAACGGCATTGGCAGTTTTAAGGACTATTATCTTGAGGTTTCATATGGTCAGTTAACGGTAAATACAACTGTAACTGTATGGGTTACTTTACCTGAATCACATGATTACTATGGGCCAAAATACCGGGGTGGTGAGTTTGCCTATGATGCCATTGTAGCCGCAAATGAAGATGCCAATGTTGATTTCTCAGAATACGATAATGATAGTGACGGTTATGCAGATGGGGTAGCCATCATACATCAGGGTCAGGGTGAGGAGTCTTCGGCTGATCCCAACGATATCTGGTCATTTAGCTGGAATCTTCAATCGGCTGGTTACACGGTTGAAGAAACAACATTTGATGGCGTGATTGTTAGTGAGTTTACGGCTCAGCCAGAAATGCTTGGTGCAGAAATATCTACCATCGGGGTGATGTGCCATGAGTTTGGCCACAATCTGGGTGCCCCTGACTTTTATGATGTCGACTACAATGACAATGGTTATTATATGGGAACCGGACATTGGGATTTGATGGCTGCCGGAAATTGGAACGGGGACAATGGAACTATACCCTGCCACCACAATCCCTGGACAAAAGCGCTCTTTGGCTGGACGAATCCAATTGAACTGAGTAACCGCCAAACTGTTACATTACGCAATGCATATGAATATACCGATGTGGTACGTTACAATACCAAAACTGCAAATGAATATTTTCTGTGCGAAAACCGGCAACAAACGGGTTTTGATGCCGCGGTTCCGGGACATGGCTTAATTATTTACCATGTGGATGGCAATTACATTGACCAGAACCTAAACAGCAATTTGATCAATTACAACGCACATCAGGGAATGTACATAAAGGCAGCCAACTCGCCAAACCAAAGCGGAATTTCAACATACAACCTTTCAACAACAGATACCGATGGTTGTCCATGGCCCGGTACTGCAAATAAAACTTTCTTTACTGATGCCACTACACCTAATGCACGTTCATGGGCCGGAGATAAAACAAATCTTCCTTTGACGAATATTTCTGAAAACAATGTTACCAAACAAATCTCTTTTGACTTCATGTTATCAGATATTTATGTTGATAAATCAGCCTTGCCCGATGGAGATGGCACCCCGGAAGCACCATTCCAAAGTGTTACCGAAGGGCTGAACAATGCTTCCGACAATACATACATCCATATTGCATCTAATACGTACTCCGAGGCTCCGCTGTCAATAGCACAAAAAGTAAGATTAAAATCCACCAACGGCGCTACCCGTATAAAATAATCAATGCCTTATCCTATGAAAAACACTTCTCAGGCGTATATTCCTTGTCAAAAACTGATTGTTACAACGGTGTTCTTGGCCTTTAGTATGGTATTTTGCATGGCTCAGGAGGTAAACATAGCAACTGAAGAGCAATGGCTGATTCAACAAAACGGTATTCCGTTTACAGGAACGGCCCGGTTTAAATTCCTCATCTACAACGATTCAACCGTTTTATGGTCAAATGATGGAAGTTGTGTCAGAATTTCTGAGCCTGTTCATTCCGTTGAGATTCAAGTCAACAACGGTGTGTATGATGCTGATTTGGGAGCACCCCCGACAAAACCTTTGTTTGTTGATTTGCTGCAGGCATACCCCGGTGCAAAACTTTGTACATGGATCAATACCGGCAATGGCTTTGCACTTCTTGCCAATCAAACAATAAGTAATTCAGCAACGATTGAAACGAATGTGCCTGCTAACGATATATCCACTAAAAGGCAAGTGGAAGAAAGGTCTTCAGCATCAATTAAAAGTTCATCCCTTTCAGCTAAACCAGAAGACCGGAAGAATAAGGGTAAAGCTGCGATGAATCCTGAGGGGCTGCATAAAGAGCGGATGAAGAGAAAAATGAACGAAAATGGCACCATTCCCCCCAATGCAATAATGGAAGCAAAAAAACATAAAGACAGTATGCCTCCTGTAGCATCTGATGATGCCGGACTTTGGAACTGGGAATGGCTGGGGCCCGGTAACATTGGTGGCCGGATCAGGGCAATCCTTATTCATCCCGTTAACACAAATACGATACTCATTGGCAGCGTTTCCGGTGGTATATGGAAATCAACAAATGGTGGAGCTTCCTGGAATGTAATGAATGATTTCCTTCCAAGTCTGGCTGTAAGCTCATTTGCCATCGACCCAAACAATTCCGATATACTGTATGCTTCAACCGGTGAGCCATATACTTATGACGGGGTGCCGGGTGCCGGAATATTTAAAAGTACGGATGGTGGAAACGTTTGGCAGCAATTGCCCTCAACCGCGAACAACGATTTTAAATATGTAACCAGGCTGGCACATCATCCTGATAGTTCGCAAGTTATATATGCAGTAACATCTGAACCCAACAAAGTATATAAAAGCACAAATGGTGGAACTGACTGGATTGAAAAGTTTACCGCTAATTCAGGCATCCGTGATTTACGCATCAATCCCAATGATGCTTCCAGGTTGATTATAGGATGTAACAGCCATATGTACAGCTCGAATGACTGGGGTAATCATTGGGAATTGCAATCAACCGGGCTGCCGGACAAATTGCCGGCTATCCATAAACGATGTGAAGTTACTTATTGTGTTGATGATGTCGACCGTATTTATGTTTCGATGAATAGAAATTCAGGTGAAATCTGGCGGTCAGATAACAATGGGGCAACATGGGATTCTATCTGCAGCGGTTACAATTACCTTGGAAGTCAGGGCAATTATGACAATGCTATTTGGATTGATCCAACGAATAGTGATTTATTGGTGGTTGGGGGTATCCAAAATTGGCGCAGTACCGATGGAGGCTCCACATTAACACAAATCAGTGCCGGGAGCCAGTACCACAATGGAGGCTCTGCAAATTCGGCACACTCTGACAACCATATTATTATCAATCATCCAGATTATGACGGAGTCAACTGCAAAACTGTTTTCTTCGGGAATGACGGTGGAATACAAAAGGCTTCAGATATCACAACGGTTATGCAATCATCAGGCTGGGTGAATCTTTGCAACCAAACGCTGGGAATTACACAGTTTTATGGTGGGGCATCATCACCTGATGGTAGTGTAATGATAGGCGGGGCGCAGGATAATGATGTAGTCCGTTATCGTGAATCCGGTGCCTGGAGTGGAGCCGGAAACTGGTTTCAGTCACAACACGGAGATGGTGGTGCCTGTGCCATTGATTTTAACAATCCTGATAACATCTATTCAGAATATGTTCAACTCAGAATTAAAAAAAGCACTGATGGAGGTGATACGTATCACCGTGAAACTACCGGCCTTGAAGATGCTGATTCCACCGCTTTATTTATTGCTCCTTTTTCAATGGACCCTAACAATCCAACCACATTAATAGCCGGTGGTGCAAGTATCTGGCGAACAACCAACGGAGCTGCTTCGTGGCAAAAAATACGGACTTTCCTTCCAGATTCGGCGAGATGTTCAGCCATTGATATTGCCAAAGGTCAATCAGATTTAATCTGGATAGCTTATGAAGACGGATATGTTGCTAAAACCAGCAATGGTACTGCAGCTTCACCCTCATGGATACGCGTTGACAATAACCCGACAGCGCTTCCAAACAGATTTGTAACAGATATTGCAATCAACCCAAATGATACCAGTCAGGTTTATATAACCTTTGGAGGTTATAATGCCCATAATGTATGGTTTACAAACAATAGTGGTGCTACCTGGGAAGAACGTACCGGGGTTCCGCCCTACAACTTACCGGCTCTTCCTGTTAATACTGTTAGGGTTCACAATTCAAACAGCAACTGGATATATATAGGCACTGATTTAGGTGTGTTTTCAAGCATGGACAAAGGACAATCATGGAGCGTTGATAAAAAGTATTCTGTAAATGAAGGACCTGTAAATGTTGAGGTTGATGAATTGTTTTGGCAGGGGAATGAATTTCTAATTGCCGCAACACATGGCAGGGGAATGTACCGCGCGCATCCGCTTACCACAATGTATGTTGACAAAAATGCACAACCCGGAGGTAACGGCTCTTTTGCGCATCCTTTCAATACAATCACCGAAGCTGTAAATAAGGCAGGTTATGGTACAAATATTTCGATAAAATCAAATACTTACAGCGAACCTCCTGTGTCATTTTCGAAAAAAGGCAGGGTAAAATCAACCAATGGAGTTACACGAATTAAATAAACATACCCATGAAACTTAAAATATTTTGCTTACTTTTATCAAGCACGCTAATTTGCACGCTTGTTGCGCAACCTCTCAACCAGTCTGTGGTTTTATCATCCGGTGGCGGCTTCGCTGCCGGCAATTCTTACAGCAATTTTGCTGTGCTTGGCGAAACTTTTGTTGCCAGCCCTGTTGCTGCGGTAAACACCTCAGGCAGCATCGGTTTTATTTACAGAACAGCAGATGTGCAGGCAACACTTGTAAATCTGACCATTTTTCTGGAAGGCTTGTATGCCGGAGGCGGATTCATGCACAAAGCTCAAAACGAATCAGGTGATCAATTCAGTGGTACGATTGCCGACAAAATCACATTGGAACTTCATAATGCAATAAGTTATGCCACAACAGTTTATACAAATAATAATGTAGATCTTAATACGGATGGAATTGCATCATTGTCAGTACCTGCAGGTATTTCGGGCTCATATTATGTAACCGTAAAGCACCGGAATTCGATTGAAACGGTAAGTGCCACCCCGCTCACATTTTCAGGAAGCCCGCTGAGTTATAACTTCACATTGAATGAACATCAGGCTTTGGGCAACAATCTGAAACAACTGGGTGAGGGCGTTTTCGGAATATTTTCAGGTGATACCAATGGAGATGGAGCTGTGGATGCGCTTGATTTAATTGATCTTGAAAATGATGCAGCAAACTTTGCCACAGGATACCTGTTTACGGATTTAAACGGTGATGGTTCTGTGGATGCGTTGGACATGATACTTGCCGATAACAATTCAGCCGCCTTTGTGAGTGCGGTTACGCCTTAGGATGGTGATTGGTGATTGGTGATTGGTAATTGGTAACATGTGAGTACGAAGTAAATAGTATGAAGTAAGCAGTAGGTAGTTCCTTCATAGCCCGAATCTTTTGAATTTTCGAATCCTTGAATCCTTGAATCTTCCATTTTTCAATAAGCACATGAGCACACCAGCACATTATCCCATTTTCAAATCTTCACATTTCCATATTTTCA
>CAZKCK010000041.1:18177-25657 GCA_964550695.1 uncultured Bacteroidales bacterium
TTCCGCAATAAACTCAGTGGGCGTTTTGCCTGTAAATTTCTTAAAGGCTGCATTAAATGCTGATTTTGAATTAAATCCTGCTGATTGTGCGATGCCGGTAATCGAAAATGTTTTATGATCTGCGGCAGTAAGCATTGCTATTGCTTTATTAATCCTCAGTTCATTAATCAGCGTAAAGAAATTCATCCCATAATGCTCGTTGATGGCTTGTGAAAGATATTTCGTATTGGTGTTTATAGCCATGGCGAGCTCTTCGATATTTAACAATGGGTTTTTATAGGGCTCATAGTCTGATAGATAGATTTCGAGCTGCGTGATTAATTCTCTGATTTGTTCTGGTTTAAGGGCTGATTTACGATAGCGTGGCTTGGGGTTTTCAGCTTCTGCGGGATTGTCTGAGTCGGGGTTTTCATCTGCATTATTTTCGGCTGGTATTTCTTTTTCCGGTATTTCATCCTCTTCCGGAGTAATTTCTTCACGGAAATACACCTTTGTGGATTTAAAAATTCCGTAAAACCCTATGGCAAGGTTTAATCCGGTGAGCAACAGATTGAAATTAAACCGGTAAATAAACCGTTGGGGAAGCAGCAGGAAATGATATAAGTCAAGAATAATATAAAAAACAACAAAAGAAACCGCAACCGCCTTGATCCAACTCAGGTCAACGTCTTTTTTGTAACTGTAATGGTCCAGAATAAATTCCTGATATTTTGGATAATAACTATAAAAGCGTTGGGCGTAAAAAAGCATTTGCAAAATTATTCCACCAGATATTACCAGCTTATTTACCCATGTAAGATATTGATAAACAAATGGCATATCCGGACGCCCATAAGCATAATGAATATAGTACAATTGGTTTTCAGCACTCAGAAATATATATGGGATGTTTAAAATGAGTACGATAACAGCCGGTAGAAAATGAAGCATACCCATCTTCGTGAGTTTGAAATTATATTCCAGAATAGACCTGATATAAATGTAAAAAGCAGGTATGATTAATAAAAACAATGGAACACCAAGATAATATGCTGAATTATAATAGTTTGAAACCCTGAGGATATAAATTCCCGAAACCAGAAAATACAATGCATTTACCAGCATAAAGCCTGCAAGAAATAGTTTATCCTTTTCTTTGGAAGCCCAAAACCTGGTGATAGCAAAAAAAGCAAACAGCAGGCTTTGATAAACCGGAATCCCAATAAAATATAGTTCAAATGCCCTCATTGATTGATTTATTTTCTACTTTTGTGATATACAATGCATTCGTTTTTCTTTCACAAAGGTAGTAAAAAAAACATTATTCCAAAAATAAGTACTGATTCCTGAATCAGTACACATTTTTTCATTTTTTATGAACATTTTTGTTTTATATTGCACCCCTGAAACTAAAAAAACTGACTATATGCGTTTTTCGCTTGCGTATTCATGTATATGGTTGTTTTTGAAGACTAACCAACTGTTAAAAAAAGAATACCTGACGTAATCAATTTTGAAAAACTTGTAATCATAAACATCATAACAAGCAAATTATCAATTATTTATTAACCAAAATTACCTTTTATGCGTAAACTATTCACGTTATTAATCGTGTTGTCACTTTGGGCTGGTAGTTCAATGGGACAGGTAACGGTAACAATTGGTACCGGTACTTCTATCACTACAGGTTCAACCTCCACCATTACCCCCTACAAGACGTATTGGATGGACGGGCAGGATCAGATTCTGTTTACTGCCGCTGAACTATCAGGCGCCGGTTTAGGTGCCGGTAACATCACAAAACTTGCTTTTAATGTCGGGGGAACCCCCAACTCAGCTACTCTGAATGCCTTTACAATTTCAGCGCAAAACAGTGCACTTACGTCGCTTACAGCTTTTCTGACTACCGGCTGGACTACATGCTACACTGGCAATGTGGTGGCAGTGGCAGGTTGGAATACATACACTTTTACTACTCCGATTGCATGGGATGGTACGTCAAGTGTTGTTTTTAAAGTTTGTTTTAACAATACTGGATACACGTCTAACTCACATGTTTATTACTCTGCCATTCCGGCCACCGGGGCACATCTCCGTTGGTACGGTGATTTGAGCACCACTAGTGGTTGTGATCAGACTACATCAGCTGGTACTATAAACAGACCAAACGTTCAGATTACGGGTCAACCCGGCGCTCTGCCTTTGTTAACCGCGATTCCTACGTCATTGCTTTTTGGCTATTCAGCTACAGCAACTGTTGGTCAGTCATATGTACTGGCAGGAACCAATCTTTCTGCAGGTCCCATTGCTGTTACAGCGCCAACCGGATTTGAGGTTTCATTGAATAATACAACCTGGACGGGTGCTGTTTCAGTACCGTATACCGCACCAACACTTGGCAATACAACTGTTTATGTAAGGTTTAATCCACTAGCCCCGGGTACAGGTTATACTGGCAATGTGACCAACGTTGGCGGTGGAACCAATGTCAATGTAGCCGTAAGTGGTACATCTGATTTATTTGGAGCTTATTGTACTTCAGGAGCTGCAAGTACCGGCGATGAAGATATTACACTTGTACAATTCGGGAGTTCCCTGAACAACACCAGTGCCTGCGCCAGTTTAACCGGCACACAGGGCGTTGCTACCGGAACCGCTGATTTGTACAGTAATTTTACATCTATCACACCCACCAACATTGAAAAAGGTACGGTTATACCTATTTCAGTGGAGATTACTGAATGTGCCGCAACAGCCTATGGGCACAGCGTTATGGTTTATATTGACTGGAACCAGAATGGCTCGCTCGAGGATGTTGGTGAAGCATTTACCATCTGGGCATTTGCAAGTTCCAACACCCACACCATCACAGCAAATATTGCTGTTCCGCTTACTGCTACCCTTGGCAATACCCTGATGAGGGTCGTCTGCAAAGAGAGCTCAACAACCGGACCTTGCCTGGTTAGCTCATGGGGCGAAACTGAAGATTATAAGGTTAATTTAACACCTGCTCAGTTAGGTATTCTACAAGGTTATGTATATGATATGCAGGGCGGTTGTTCAACCCCATTAAAATTTGCCACTGTTACGAACGGTACTTATACTACACTGACTGATGGTGCCGGTTTTTATCAGTTTGCTGAGATATCGGTTGGAACCTATAATTTTACTGCCAGTTTAACTGATTATATTAATCAAACTGTTAACGGTATTGCTATTACCCTTGGTGGTACCACCAATCAGGATTTCTGTCTGGAACCTTATCTTGCCCCTCCTGCTTCATTAAATGCTACTGTAACCGGAGTAATGCAAAATAATGCCCACCTTACCTGGATGGCTCCGGGCGCTTTGCCTCCTGCCCAATGGATCAAGTGGGATAACGGAACCAACGCCGATGCAATAGGAACGGGTGCTGCTGCAGTTTTTGCAGTTGCTTCAAGATGGCCTGCTGCTGATATTGCCCCGTATGCCGGCATGTACCTGAATAAAATCGAATTCTGGCCTGCAGTGGCTCCTGCTTCATGTACCTATACTATTAAGGTATGGAAGGGGGTATCACCACCGGTTGAAATATATTCCTATGTTATTCCCGCAGCATCAATTACAGCAGCGGCCTTTAATACAATTACATTCCCCGGGGTATTAATCAGTGGTACCGAAGAATTCTGGTTCGGTTATGAAATAAATACCACCACCGGTTATCCTGCAGGTTGTGATGCCGGCCCGCAAATTGCCGGTAAAGGCAACATGGTTCAATGGGGTGGAGTATGGCAGGAACTTACAGCCTTAAATCCTGCATTAACCTACAACTGGAATATTCACGGATATCTTGCACAGACAGCTATGGGCCCGCAGCTTACGCCTCTTATGGCCGGACAACCTGTTGAACCCGTTACAACAGTTGGTACCCTGAAGTCAGCCAGCAGCCAGTCAGCTTCGGTTCAGACCACAGGTGATGAACTTCCTGCAGGTCGCACAGCAAAGTTTGAGGTTGAAAAGGATTTGACCCAGACCCCTTCACGTGCAGCCGCACGCACAGGTTATAATGTATACAGAAACACGGTAGCCATTGCCACCAATATTCCCGATGCATTTTATGATGATCCCGCACTCGTTGTAGGTGGTTATGATTATGAGGTTTCGGCACAGTATGATTATGGCGAATCTGTAAAAATCGGACCTGCACATATTGAAATTATTTCATGCCATGTACCCACCAATGTTGATGTTGCTGCTGCCACTACCACACTTACTTCAGCAATTGCCACCTGGACCCCTTCTATCATTTCAACAAATCCTGAATGGGTTGTTGAATATGGTGTTGCAGGATTTGCACATGGTGCAGGTATTGCAGTTCAGAGCGTTGCAGTTCCCACATTCAGTATGGGAAGTTTAACTCCCGGAACAACTTACGATTTTTATGTACGTACCTATTGCGCTCCCGGCGATAGCAGTGTTTGGGTTAAGAAAACTTTCACCACACATTACTTTGATTGCCCTGTAGGTGCCACTGCTGAAGTTGAAACCTGTAGTGATTCAACAAACAATGGCTGTAACGTGGTTGCTCCTTTGTTTGAACCTCTGGCCTGTGGCGAAACAAAATGCGGAACCGCTTATTTTGATGGTGGTAACCGCGATACCGACTGGTACACCTTCACCCTTGCCACAAATACAACAGTTACCTGGTCAGGAAAAGCCGAGTTTTCATATGTATTAGGTATCATCGCTTCACCATGTCCGGCCACTGCTTTCATCGCATCTGCCTCTGGTGCTGCCGGTACCATCGTTAGCGTTACAACCACACTGGCTGCCGGTACTTATTATGCCTTTGCAGCTCCTCAATTTGCTGAGATTGTGGCTTGTGATTCACTGGATCACTATTTTGCTACCTTCACCTGCAATACCGACATCAATGCCCCGGTTATCACAAACGTAGTTTCTACGCCTGGTAACTGTGCTACTATTGACCACGTGGTTACTGCCGATATTACCGATGACATCTCTATTGGTACAGTAAACATTGTATGGACATTGGATGGTGTTGCTCAGGCAAACATCCCGATGACTGCCGGTGTTGCTCCTTCATACTCAGCAACTATTCCCGCACAGGGATCTGGTGAGGTTGTTTTCCATATTGAAGCTTCTGACAATGCCGTACCTGTAAATACTGCTTCATCAACTGCAGTTAATTATCAGGACAGTTATTTGTCAGCCCTGAATTTGAATGCAGGTACCGATCAGGTAATCGCACTCAATTCATCCACAACCCTCAATGCAACATATAATGCTGCTGCCAGTTGTCTGAAAATAACTGAAATAACATTATTCAGTTCTGGCACAGGAGCAACAACACCATACCCGGCATTTTTGGTTGCCGGAGCTTATGATGACCTGGTTGAAATTACCAACACAGGAACAGCAGCAACTGATCTGGCTGGTATCCATCTGAAATGTGAAGGATTAAGGGTAACAGATTACGTATTCCCTTCAGCCATTGTGCCTCCGGGTGGTGTGGTTACCGTAGCCTTCGGAACAGCCGCCAACAGTATCCCTGACCTCTATTTTAGCACCGGACAGACCACTGATTTATGGTCATCTGGTACGAACAATGGAATCTGGTTAACAACTGCTACAGGAACCATTATTGATGCAGTTGCAACCAATGCATGGACATTCTCAGTTGGCAGCGGCGTATCCGCAGCTGACTGGTCAGGTGCCGGAGCTCCCGGACTCAGTGGAAATGCTGGTACAAGGTTAACAGGTGCTGATGCAAACAGCAACGCCAACTGGGTAACCGCTGCTACTTCAACACAGAATATTGGTACAGTGAATGCAGGTGTGCCGCTTACATGTTCAGTTACTGCCTACACCCTTACATGGTCAGGTGGCAATTTGCCCGCACCTGTTGTGGCAAATCCTGTTACTACACCAACGTTTGACGTTCCCGATACATATATATTTACGGTATCTTTAACTGATGGAATATGCAGTATTGAAGATGTGGTGAATGTATTGGTACCAGTTCCGGCAGCCCCTGTTGCTGACTTCAGTGTGAACAACACTGCACAGACTACCGGCGGTACTATTTCTACAGCTTTGTTTACTGACTTGTCAACCAACCTTCCTGATTCATGGGCATGGAGTATTACCGGCCCCGGAACGGCAAATTATGTAAATGCAACTACAAATACTTCAAAAAATCCTCAGGTTCAGTTTACTGCTCCTGGTCTGTACACTGTTGAATTAACCGCTACCAACACTGCCGGGTCAAATACAATGACCAAGACAGACTATATTACGGTTACAATTCAGTATTGTTCTGCAATTCCATCAAGCAGTACCGATGAGGAAATCTTCAGCGTAACTGTAAATGGAGCTACCAATGCTTATAGCTGTACAACTGTTGCCCCGGGTCCCGGTTCAATATTGAACAGGTATTCAAATTTTACAACATTGGGCGCTTTAACAACCGTAAACCAGGGAAGTACCATAAGCTTTACGATCCTCGAAGATGAGTGTGATGGCGCAACCTATTATAGCAATGGATGCGCAATCTGGATTGACTACAATCAGGATGGCGATTTTAACGATGTTGATGAACAGGTTTTTGTTGAAGGTACAACAACCATTAGTCCACGTACAATTGCAGGTAGTTTTGTAGTACCTGCTACGGCTACACTCGGCACAACCCTGATGCGCGTAATTGTTGCTGAAGGTCTTTCTGGTGCAGGTTTAACCCCATGTCTGGCATATTCTTTTGGCGAAACAGAAGATTATCTGGTAACTATTGAGCCTTCGCTTGTTACATTCCAGGTAAATATGAGTTCACAAACAGTTTCTCCTCTCGGCGTACACATTGCCGGTAGCTTCCAGGGTTGGGATCCGTCCGCAACACTGATGTCTGATATGGGTGGCGGCATTTATGCTGTTAGTCTTGCACTTGCTCCCGGCGATTATCAATACAAATTTGTGAATGGTAATGCATGGGGTATGGATGAATCAGTTCCGGGCGCATGTAATGTAGGTGGCAACCGTGGCGTAACTGTTACGGGAGCTGCTGTTCTCGATCCTGTTTGTTTCGGTTCTTGTACAAATTGTGTCCCCCAGATCCCGCTGACCCTTACTGTTGACATGGCCAACCAGACAGTATCTCCTTTGGGAGTGCATGTAGCTGGTAGCTTCCAGGGATGGAACGCTGGTTCAACCCTGTTGACTCAAATTCCGGCAACTACCATGTATGAGGTGATGATTTATGTTGATGAAAACAGCACACATCAGTACAAATTTATCAATGGCAACGACTGGCCCGTTTCTGAAGTTGTTCCTGCTGCTTGCGGCGTTGACAATGGCTTTGGTGGCTTCAACCGTACTGTTACTGTTGGCACAGGCATGTATTCAGCCGATGTAGTATGTTTTGGTGAATGTGCACTTTGTATCCCCAGCACCAAGACCCTGAACCTGACCGTATTGTTGGAAGGTTTATACACTCCGGGCGGCACGA
>CAZKCK010000042.1:0-25638 GCA_964550695.1 uncultured Bacteroidales bacterium
GGCCTGTTCCTTACCCTCCGGTGAGAGAAGCAGATGTAGTTTGGTCCAAACGTGTATGGAGGTTTATCGATCTCAAGGAAAAATTGAACCTTCCTTTATTTTACCCGACAAAACCCATACGTGACCGTAAGTCACTGGCTTCCATTTTGATGGACGCAACTTCTATTCCCTCGGCTGAAAAACCTTTCGGGTCAAATTATCTGACAGCCTATAAGGATGAAGACCTGACTGAACGCCTCGGCACACTGGACGATATCAAAAAACAGCTCACCTACGAATATACAGATGACTCAACTGATGCGAACGGAAGTGTACAAACTGTTCAGAAACAGTATACTTTAAAAGCTCAGGATATTGTAAAATATGCCATTGTTGAAGACTGGTTCTTTGATAAACGGCGCTCACAACTCGATGTCAGGATTCGGGCCATCTGTCCCATCTATTATAAAATTGCGATGGTGAATGGCAACGCACAAAAAATGGATGCCCCCACTGCCCTTTATTGGATATATTTCCCCGAAGCCCGTTATGTACTTGTAAACAATGAATGTTACAATCCTCAAAATGATGCTGAATGGCGCAATTTTGATGATATTTTTACTAAACGCAAATTTTCGAGCTACATTTACAAGGTTGAAAACGTTTATGACCGCTTGATTTCCGATTATGCTACCGGCCTTGATGCCCTGCTCGAATCAGAACGCGTTAAAAACGAAATTTTTCAGTTTGAACAGGATTTGTGGGAATTCTAGAGAAGATTACAGTAAAAAGGTTAAAGTAATTTGATTATCTCATGTAAATAATCTGATTTTTAACTGATTGCTTTACATTATAAAGATGAAACTTCTGGTTTCTAATAAAATTGAAATCCCTGGCAATTGCACCGGGGATTTTTTTTGCACTGCTGTTTGGCCTAAATTTGCATCTGGTCCGAAAATAACCGAATAGAATGACTACTCCCTTCCCCGATACTCCGATTGAATTTCTGAAAGGCGTTGGCCCCAAACGTGCGGAAGTATTACGCAAGGAGCTTAACATTCATGTATTTAACGACTTACTTGAGTATTACCCGTTCCGGTATATTGATCGTTCAAAGATTGATAAAATTATTGATATCAATGATGAAGTACCCTTTGTACAATTAACCGGTGTTATTTCTGATATGCAGACTTCAGGCGCTGGCCGTGCCCTGCGCCTTACAGCTACACTTACAGATGAAAGCGGCCGTCTGGAACTGGTATGGTTTCAGGGTATCAAATGGGTTAAGGATAAAATAAAACCAGCCACAAAGTATCTTGTTTTTGGCAAACCTACCGCATTCAATGGGAAATTAAATATTGTTCATCCTGAAATTGAGGCCTTTGCCGAACAAACAGAAAATGATTTACAAGGATTTAAGCCTGTATACCCTTCAACTGAGAAACTAAAATCATTCAGCCTTGATAGCCGGGGCATTTCAAAACTGGTAAGAACATTGCTTGATGTTGCCAAAGGTAAAATTCAGGAAACCATTCCACTTCAAATCCTTTCAGAAACAAGGCTGCCTTCAAGGGAAGTTGCATTAATGAATATCCATTTCCCGACGAATCCAGAGTACGCGCGTTGGGCTGAAGCCAGGCTTAAATTTGAAGAACTTTTTTACCTGCAACTCGAAATCATCAGACAGAAACTGGTACGAAAGAAAAATTCACATGGTCATGTTTTCAGTAAAGTAGGAGAAAATTTAAACCGTTTTTATCAGCAAAACCTACCCTTTGAACTCACCAATGCGCAAAAGCGTGTAATACGCGAAATACGGGCAGATCTTGGTACCGGCAAACAAATGAACAGGTTGCTGCAGGGAGATGTTGGCAGTGGTAAAACACTGGTTGCCCTGATGGTTATGCTGATTGCGCTCGACAACAATTTTCAGGCGTGTCTGATGGCTCCAACCGAAATACTGGCCAATCAGCATTTTTCGACAATAAAAAATCTAGTCAACGGGCTGGGAATACGTGTTGAATTGTTAACCGGATCAACACCCGTAAGCCAGCGAAAACCCATGCTGGCAGCACTGCAAAATGGTGAAGTACATATCCTTATCGGGACACATGCACTCATTGAAGACACTGTGAAATTTGCTGCTCTGGGGCTGGTAATTATTGATGAGCAACACCGCTTTGGCGTAGAACAACGGGCCAGATTATGGAAAAAAAACACCATTCATCCGCATATTCTCGTCATGACAGCCACTCCTATCCCTCGGACCCTCGCAATGACTCTTTACGGCGACCTCGATTATTCAGTAATTGATGAATTACCTCCCGGACGTAAAGACATCAAAACCTTTCATTTTACTGATGCTGCCAGACTTAAAGTCATTGGTTTTATGCGACAACAAATCAAAGCAGGCCGGCAGGTTTATGTTGTCTTTCCTTTGATTAATGAATCAGAAACACTTGATTTAAAAGATCTTATGGATGGATTTGAAGCCATTTCAAGAGACTTCCCTTTACCGGAATATGCAGTAAGCATTGTTCATGGCCAACTCAAAGCTCAGGGAAAAGACTATGAAATGCAGCGGTTTATCAAAGGCGAAACCCAAATCATGGTTTCAACAACCGTTATTGAAGTTGGTGTGGATGTTCCCAATGCCTCAGTGATGGTGATTGAAAGTGCCGAAAGATTCGGTCTGTCACAGCTTCATCAGTTGCGTGGCCGGGTGGGGCGTGGTGCGGAACAATCATACTGCATCCTGATGACCAAAGATCAACTCTCAATGGAAGCCCGCAAACGGATCGAAATTATGGTTGAATCAAATGATGGATTTGCCATTTCGGATGCTGACCTGAAACTTCGCGGACCGGGCGATATTCAGGGAACCCGTCAAAGCGGGATACTTGAACTGAAAATTGCCGATCTGAGCAAAGATGATAAAATACTGGCCATTGCACGCGAATATGCTACACGGATTCTGCAGGATGACCCGGAATTATCTGATCCTAAAAACCTGCTCCTATACAGCAATCTCCAGAAAACCGGAAATAAAACACGAAACTGGGGAATGATCAGTTAAAAGCAACCTCACGAAAAAACCTTACTTTTGTGCTTTTACTGCTAAGAATAAATTCATGAAGATTTCATATAACTGGCTTAAAAATTATATTCAGGGAATTCCTGACCCTGAAACCATTGCATCTTTACTTACCGAAAGCGGACTTGAAGTAGAGGGCCTCGAAAAAATTGAAACGATAAAAGGCGGGCTCGCAGGTGTAATTACGGGTAAGGTGCTGACCTGTGAAAAGCATCCTGATTCTGATCATCTCAGCATAACCACCGTTGACACCGGACATGGCCAACCATTATCCGTGGTCTGTGGTGCCGCAAATGTTGCTGCCGGTCAAATTGTAATGGTAGCTACCATAGGCACTACCTTGTATATGAACGGTGAAGCGCTTACAATAAAAAAATCGAAAATAAGAGGTGTAGCATCAGAAGGAATGATTTGTGCTGAAGATGAGCTTGGCATCGGAACGTCTCACGCGGGTATCATGGTGCTCGATCCTTCGGTTAAACCGGGTATCCCTGCAAAAGAATTCTTCAATATTAAAGATGATTACGTATTTGAAATTGGACTTACCCCTAACCGTACGGACGCAACTGCACATTTTGGCGTAGCCCGCGAAATTGTGGCTTGCATGAAAAGTCATCATCCTGAAATAGAAACATACTTGGTTAAACCTACTGTTGATGCATTCATTTCAGAAAGCAATGAACTTGATATTGAAGTAATTGTTGAGAATTCAGTTGCTTGCCCGAGATATTCCGGGTTGACTATTTCAGGGATAACTGTTACGGAATCACCAGGCTGGCTCAAGGACTATCTGTTGGCAATCGGGCAGCGTCCCATCAACAACATTGTTGATATTACAAATTTTGTGCTGATGGAAACCGGACAACCACTCCATGCTTTTGATGCTGATTACATTAAAGGTAATAAAGTGGTGGTTCGAAATCTGAAAGAAGGTACTCCATTTGTAACCCTCGATGGAGTCGAAAGAAAACTATCGGCCAATGACCTGATGATTTGCAACGAATCAGAAGGAATGTGTATTGCCGGAGTTTTTGGTGGTCAAAAATCAGGGGTTACTGAAAACACAACCAAGATTTTTCTGGAAAGTGCCTGCTTTTCTCCATCAAGTATCAGAAAAACCGGAAGATACCACGTTTTACATACCGATGCATCCTTCAGATTCGAACGTGGTACCGATCCGAATATCACAGTATATGCCCTTAAAAGGGCTGCATTGCTTATAAAAGAAATTGCAGGAGGAAAAATCACTTCAGGAATCAAGGATATTCATACATCAGAATTTAAACCTGCGGAAATAATTTTCAATTATAACAATGCTGCCCGATTGATTGGAAAATCTATCCCTGTGGCAAAAATCCACAGCATCCTCAAGTCACTTGATTACAATATTTTAAGTTCGGAAGAATCCGCTGTAACTGTGACGGTGCCAACCTACAGGGTTGATGTAACCCGCGAAGTTGATATCATCGAAGACCTCCTGCGTATATATGGCTATAACAATGTTGAGTTTAGCGAAGAACTGCATACAAGTCTTTCTTATGCCAACAAACCCGATCCTGAACGCATTCAGGAATTAATTTCTGATATGCTCTCAGCAGGTGGCTTCTCTGAGATTATGAACAACTCGCTTACTACTTCGCGCTATAGTAATGATTTTCAGGAATTAAGTCCGGAAAAATCAGTTCACGTCGTTAACCCGTTGAGTAAAGAACTCGATGCAATGCGTCAGAGCCTGCTCTTTGGAGCACTTGAAACAATTATCCGCAATCAGAACCACAAAGTTACTGATCTGAAGATTTATGAGTTTGGGAAAATCTATCAGTATAATCCTGAATTTAAGGATTCGGCAGATATAACAAAGTGTTATTCAGAGCGTTTACAGCTAGGAATTTCAGTTTGCGGTAATCGTGAACGCGAAAATTGGGAAAAGGATTCACGCAAAGCCGGGATCTTCTTCCTGCGGTCAAAAATTGATCAGGTTTTCCGAAAACTGGGACTGGATACTGAAAAATTAAAATATCAACCTTTTGAAAGTGAAATATTTGCATTTGGGTTGGAAATAAATTATAAAAAGGAACGCATAGCGCGGGCGGGCCAGATTTCACATAAATTGTTGAAATACTTTGATATCAAACAAGAAGTATCGTATGCTGAAATTGAATGGAATACATTGATAAAACTCCATGCCAATACAAAATTTGAATATGCGGGAATTCCAAAATTTCCATCAGTGCGACGCGATCTTGCACTTTTACTGAATAAAAAAGTAAGTTTTAAAGAAATAGAATCTCTGGCCTATCAGACAGAAACACGCCTGCTTAAAAATGTTGGTTTGTTTGACATATATGAAGGCGAAAAAATCGGTTTGGATAAAAAATCGTATGCGGTAAGTTTCATTCTGAGAGACGAAGAAAAAACACTCACAGATGAGCAGGTCGATAAAACGATGGATAAGCTGATTAAAGCCTTCACTGACAAACTTGAAGCACAAATCAGATAAACAAATTGATTTTCAATTATTTAAAATTAAAACAAAAAGCAATATGGTCGATCCTTGTTGCTTTTTTTATGTTCACAAAAATTTATTTTATATAATTTACTAACTTGCGTTGTTTTTAAACCGAAACAAAAAATGGAAAATACCAAGAAACCAAAGTATTCTGTAAGTCCTTCAGGAGACCGTTTTGCCTTACCTGAAAAGGCTGATTACATGGAAGAATTTAAAAGAGTTGAAATCCTTGCAAATGAAGCCCGTAAGCAAGGAAAAGAAATTGTTGTTGTGATGGGTGTTGGCTTTGTGGGTGCTGTTATGGCTGCCATCGTTGCAGATACGCAGGATGAGGCCGGAAACTCAACTAAATTTGTTATTGGTTGCCAAAGGCCAAGCGAACGCAGTTATTGGAAAATTCCCGTTCTGAATATGGGCGTTTCACCTGTAAAAGCCGAAGATCCTGAAGTTGACATACTTATAACCAGGTGTGTAAAAGAAAAAAAATCCCTCATAGCAACTTATAATGCTGATTGCCTGCAATTTGCTGATGTGGTGGTGGTGGATGTTCAATGTGACTTTACCAAGGCCGAGCTTGGCAACATGAAAACCGGAACTGCCGACATGGCCGCACTCGAGGCTACTATGCGAACAATTGGTGAAAAAATACCCACAACCTGTCTGGTACTCATCGAAACTACTGTCGCACCGGGTACAACAGAATTTGTGGCCTGGCCAATACTTAAAAAAGCATTTGCCAGCCGTGGACTAAAACAGACTCCGATTCTGGCCCACAGTTTTGAGCGCGTTATGCCCGGAAAAGAATATGTTTCGAGCATCCGCGACTTCTGGAGGGTAGCCTCAGGTTGCAACAAAGAAGCCCGTGAAAGGGTTGAAAAATTCCTGCATGAAGTGCTGAATACCAAGAAGTTTCCTCTTACAATCATGGATCGTCCGATAGAATCGGAAACCACTAAAATTATTGAAAATACATACCGGGCAACTATTCTGGCGTTTTTGAATGAATGGTCATTATTTTCAGAACGCAATGGGGTTGATATTATTAAGGTTATCAATGCCATTAAAATGCGCCCCACACACAGCAACATCATTTTCCCCGGACCCGGCATTGGCGGATATTGCCTTCCAAAAGACGGCGGTCTTGGATACTGGTCTTATAAACATATTCTTGGTTTTGAGGATGGCGATAAAATTTTCAAAATCACTCCCCATGCCATTGATATAAACGACACACGTTCACTGCACGTTGCAGAACTCACACGCGATGCACTCCGCAACATGGGGCGTTACATTGCAGGTTCAGAAGTTCTGATAGCCGGCGCAAGTTACAGGCAGGATGTAGGTGATACACGCTACAGCGGTAGTGAAATGGTGGTACGCCGCCTGACCGAAATGGGCGCCGAAATGCGTGTGCATGATCCGTATGTGGATGTATGGTATGAATTTACCACACAGGACGAGTCAGAACATTCATGGAAACGCTTCTTCCACAATCAGAACCAGCTTCAAAATCTGGAAATCAGCAAAGACCTGGAAGCTTCACTGCATGGTGTTGAAGCACTTATACTTGCTGTTCCGCATTCGCAATACAAAGACCTTGCACCCGATGATGTGGTGAAATGGGCTGGTGGCAAAATTGCAATCATCGATTGCTTTGGTATTCTGAGTGATGACCAGATCAAAAAATATTTTGAACTGGGTTGCGAAGTAAAAGCGCTGGGCCGTGGGCACATTCAAAGGCTTAAACGCGAAGTTCTGGGTCTGGAATAAAATACAACAATCAAACTAAAAAAAGCTGCCATCTAATTCCGGCAGCTTTTTTTATATCTCTCTTTTTTCATAATATTGCACCACCAAACTATCACCAAAATGAATGATTCCTATTGTCCCAACTATGTTGGATGTAAAATTGTGGAATCGAAGCTACTGGCAATAAATGAATCCAGCAGGCATTTCTACATACAAAACTATTGTACATCAGTGCAAGGTTCATGGATTAACTGTAAACGGTTAATTACCAAAAATATGCTTAATTTCTGCCCAGATTTTGTAATGCCTGACACCACATTATCTCCCATTGAAATTGTGGATAAATTTGAAGAAACAGTAACCAATTAATAACCAAACCAATCAAAACAAATGGCAACAATCGAAATTGAAGAAAAATCCTTTGAGGTTGACGGAGATGGATTCCTCTCGAATCCCGATATCTGGAATGATGAAGTAGCCCAGCTATTCGCCAGAAATGACGGTATTGAACAAATGAACGAAAAACACTGGGCTATCGTTAGAATTATCCGAAGGAACTACGAAGAAAAAGGCATGGCCCCGATGGTCAGAAGTATTTGCCAGGAAACCGGGCTCAAACTTCGTGAAATTTATGAACTCTTTCCTTTAGGTCCGGCCAGAGGTGCCTGCAAAGTTGCAGGACTGCCCAAACCCGATGGTTGTGTTTAAATAATATTTTATATGAATTGGGTTATGTGGCTGACATACTGCGCACTGGCAGTATGTTTGGCAAGTATTATTTTTCATATCACACGACTGGTAAAACTGGGATTGCCAAAGGATTATTCTGTAAAGGCAGGGAATACCGACAAGGCCATATTCTACGCTTTCACTGGGGCTATGAATCCAAAGGAAAAGGAATCTGCATTTTTACACCTGCCAACCTATTTGCTGGGTATCCTCTATCATTTGGGAACATTCATGTCAATTCCCCTGTTTTTTCTGTTTCTTTTTGCGTTTAAAATTCCACAGGTTGTAACTTATCTCCTTGCGGTCTTTATCATAATCACTTCATTAAGTGGTTTTACAATCCTGATCAAGAGAATAGCTTCGAAAAAACTTGCATCGCTTTCAAATCCTGATGATTATATCTCAAATATTCTGGTCAGTCTCTTCCAGTTGGTTACTGTATTTTACCTTTTATACGATCCTTTCAGGATCCTGTATTTTATCATAGCTTCATGCCTGCTGCTGTATTTGCCCATTGGAAAACTCAGGCATGCAATCTATTTTTTTTCAGCCCGGATTCATCTTGGATTTTTCTATGGATGGAGGGGCGTTTGGCCTCCGGTAAAATAAATGAACTATGGAAAACTTATCGAAAAATCAAATAGAAAACGGACTCAGCATTCTTACAAAAAATACTGACAGCAAGCTTATTACACATTTAAACAGTTGCGTTCACTGTGGTTTGTGTGCCGAGAGCTGCATTTATTATCTTGCAACAGGTGAAGATAAATACATCCCTGCACGCAAAGTTGATCTGGTTTCTTCCATTTACCGGCGGTACTGCACTTTTACGGGCAAACTCCTTCCTGCACTGGTAGGGGCACGCGAACTCAACAATGACACGGCTGCCGAAATGGTTGACCAGCTTTTTGGAGCCTGTACCATGTGTGGCAGATGCAACAAACATTGCTCAATCGGAGTCGACATTTCATATGTTGTAATGAAAGGCCGCGAAATGCTTTCAAACATGAATCTGGTGCCGGCATCGCTGCTTTCAACAGTTAAAGCTGCCATCGAAACCGGAAACAATATGGGTATTCCGGTTGCGGATCTTGTTGACACAATTAAATGGATGGAAGAAGAACTGATTGATGAGGTTGGAAATGAACTTGTCCGAATCCCGCTGGATGAACATGGTAAAAACATCATGTATACACTGAATCCACGTGAACCAAAGTTCTTTCCCCTGTCGATATCAGCAATGGCAAAGATATTTTATGCCGCTGGTGAAAGCTGGACCTTATCGACCAAAATGTATGATGTTACCAATTATGCATATTTTTCAGGAAATAGGGATGAAGCCGGAATCATCGCCAAAAGATTGTCAGATGAAATGCTGAACCTTGGTGCCAAAAAATGTATTCTGGCTGAATGTGGACACGGCTCAAGGGCTTTCAGATGGGAAGCCCCCAATTATCTGAAACAGGCCTTCCCCTTTGAAGTTGAAACTTCCGTTGAACTGATTGCCTCCTATATACGTGAGAAACGAATCAAACTGGATCCATCCAGAATCAAACAACTTACTACCTTGCATGATCCTTGTAACCTGGTACGCTCTGGAGGAATTCTTAAAGAACAACGCTTCATCCTGCAAAATACAGTTTCTGAATTTGTTGAAATGAATCCTCATGGCAATGATAACTACTGCTGTGGTGGCGGCGGCGGTCAGTTGGCCATGAGTGAATACAACGACAGACGAATGAAAATTGCCGAAATTAAAGCCAACCAGATACGCAAAACAGGAGCTAAAATAGTTGTTACGCCCTGCCATAACTGTGTTGACCAATTAACCCAGGTGAATATTGCCTTCAAACTCGGCGTTCAGATTAAAACGCTTGCCGAAATTGTTGCCGATGCGTTAATACTTGATTAAAATTACCAATAAAACAACCCAAAATCATAACAATGAGCAAATTAATATATCTCGACAATTCAGCAACCACTTTTCCAAAGCCTGATGTTGTTTACGATTTTATGTGCAACTTTTACCGTAACCATGGTGTAAATCCGGGTCGTTCAGGATTTGATGCTGCCATTGAAACCGAAGAAGTTGTGTACGAAACACGAAAGATGGTAGCGGAACTTTTCGGCGGAAAAGACCCAAATCGATTGACTTTCAGCTACAATGCCAGTGATTCATTAAACATGATTCTTCAGGGGCTGGCTGAAAACGGTGATCATGTTGTAACCACAATGCTTGAACATAACTCAGTGCTCAGGCCACTGCATCACCTGAAAATGAACGGAATCATTGATGTTGATCATATCGCGTTCGATGCACACGGGTACATTGATCCTGATGATATAAAAAAGGCAATCCGTAAAAACACCAAAATGGTTGTGGTAAATCACAGCTCCAATGTAATTGGCACCGTGCAGCCTGTTGCTGAAATTGGCAAAATCTGCAAGGATGCCGGAGTTCTTTTTGTTCTTGACAGCAGCCAGAGTGCCGGCGCCATTCCAATAGATATGGTATCAATGGGTATTGATGTGGTTGTTTTTACCGGCCACAAATGCCTGATGGGTCCTACCGGCATTGGTGGTTCGTATGTGATGGAGGGCGTTCCTGTAAAATATACACGCTATGGCGGAACTGGTGTTCGTTCGGCTCAGCTTACACACCTCGAAGAATTTCCATACCGTCTGGAATGTGGAACGTTAAATTTGGTGGGAGTAGCCGGATTGAATGCCGGTGTAAAATGGGTCCTGAAAAATGGGATTGAACACATCCATAATTTAGAAATGGCTTTGTGGGACAAACTGCGTATTGGTTTACAGGCTATTCCAAAAGTAATAACTTATTGTGCCGAAGATATTTCAAATCAGAATCCTGTCCTGAGTTTTAATATAAAAGGCTTTGAATCAGGTGACGTAGGGACCATGCTTGACGTTGATTACAACATTGCCTGCCGTACAGGGTTGCAATGTGCGCCAATGGTTCATACAGTTCTTGGAACCGATAAGATACACGGAACGGTTCGTATGAGCATCGGGCCGTTTACAACCACCGAACACATTGATGCTGCGATTGAAGCTGTGGCAGATATTGCTTCAATAGTAAGATAAAGGTTGCCACCGTTTACAACTGCCGTATCGGGATTATTAAATCCGATACGGCTTTTTTATTTCTAAAATTCAACCACTTATTACAAATGATGCAATTTTGTCAGTAAAATAAATTTTACATACATTTTGTCAGTCACACGGTTTGGTGTACTTTTGCAGGGTTAAATATTTTTATACTATGGATGTTCAGGCAATAAAACTCAGGTTTGGTATCATAGGCAATTCTCCCCTGCTCGACAGAGCGATTGATGTTGCCAGGCAGGTTGCACCTACTGACATTTCTGTACTCATTACCGGTGAAAGTGGTGTGGGAAAAGAAGTATTTCCTCAGATTATTCACCAGTTCAGCACCCGTAAACACGGACCCTACATTGCGGTAAACTGCGGCGCTATTCCTGAAGGAACCATTGATTCAGAACTATTTGGCCATGAAAAAGGCGCATTCACAGGTGCGCATGAATCACGCAAAGGGTATTTTGAAGTTGCCGATGGCGGGACCATTTTTCTGGATGAAGTTGCTGAATTGCCTTTATCAACACAGGTCAGGTTACTCAGGGTACTCGAAACGGGTGAGTTTATTAAGGTCGGGTCTTCAAAGGTAATTAAAACGAACGTCAGAATTGTGGCAGCTACCAACGTTGATATTCCTGAAGCCATCGCCACCGGCAAATTCCGGCAGGATTTATATTACAGGTTAAATACTGTGCCCATTCAAATACCTTCACTTCGCGACAGAAAAGAGGATATCAATCTGATTTTCAGAAAATTTTCAACTGATTTTGCTGAAAAATACAGGATGCCAGCGCTTCTTCTTGATGCAGATTCACAAAGATTGCTTGCTTCATTCAGATGGCCAGGTAACATCAGACAATTGAAAAACATCACTGAACAAATTTCAATCATTGAAAAAGAGCGGCTGATCAAACCTGAGACGCTCTCAAAATATCTCCCGCACAACCAGCATTCAGATTTACCGGTCCTGTATAAAGGCCAGCGTGAACAAGCTAAAGATTTTTCTGAAAGAGATCTGCTTTACAAAGTGCTGTTTGATATGAAGAAAGACATTGTTGACCTAAAAAAACTGGTTTTTGGGATTATCAATAATGACGAATTAAATCAGGAAACTGAAACAGACAATGCAAGTATTGTAAACAGGCTCAACAATGATTTTCAGCCTATTGGCAAATCAGTGCGTGAAGAAATCTTGCATGAAGATTATGAAGATCACAATCTATCACAAATTGCTCATTCTGAAGTAATTGAAGATATGCTTTCGCTGGCCAAGCAAGAAATGGATATGATAAAACGCGCCCTTGACAAACACAGGGGGAAGCGTAAGAATGCCGCTCAGGAACTTGGCATTTCAGAACGGACGTTATATCGTAAAATTAAAGAATACGGCCTGGAATAAAATCTCCGGTATAATATGGTTTGCCCTATTCGTACCTCAATGCATCAATAGGATCAAGATTAGCTGCTTTATTGGCCGGCAAATAACCCGAAATTAAAGCCACACCGAAACAAAGAACCACACCAAGAATTATCCATGCCCATGGGATGATGAAACTGCTTCCTATCAGGTACGATACAAGGTTTCCGATTCCTATTCCCATCAAAATACCCAGCGCACCTCCCAATTGTCCTATTACAATGGCTTCGGCAAGAAATTGCCGTCTGATTGTTGATTTATTCGCTCCTATAGCTTTACGGATTCCTATTTCGCGTGTACGTTCAGTTACTGATACCAGCATAATATTCATCAGCCCGATTGCTGCTCCGGCCAGCGTTATCAGGCCAATAAAAATTGCAGCAAGTGAAATGAATTTAGTGTTTTCAAGCATCATACTCACCATTGAATCACTTCTGACGACTGAAAAATTCTCTTGTTCACTTACTTTCAGTCCCCGGATTGTTCTGAATAAACCCTTGGCTTCACCGGTAGCCGCATCAAGCTGAGTTGCGTTCGGAGTCATTACACTAATGGTGTATGAAGCAGAACTGAGTGAATATTTTTGACGCACATTCAGAAGAGAAACATATACATTCCTGTCGATAGAAAACCCAAATCCGCTCCCGCTTTCTTTTAAAACCCCAATAACCATATATTTACCGGGTCCTACCGAAATAATCTTGCCAATGGGATCTTCTTCATTTTTCATGATTGTTTTGGCAATTTCATTTCCAATAATGCAGAGGTTTGATCCATGATATACTTCGGAAGAGGTAAAATTCCGGCCAAGGCGCAATTCATCGCCTGAGGTTGTGATATAATTTTCGTCGACTCCGAAAACCCGCAGGTTTGGATAAGATTTTTCGTTTTTATATTTGGCAGTAGCTCCCCATGATGCGTTCACACTTACAGAAGTAACAGAAGGAAACATGAACTCTTCCTTAAACCTTTGCGCTTCGTCATAAGTAATTTCTTTCATGAAATTATTACGGTGGTTGCCCCCCTCCATATTCATGCTTACATTCCTGATTGTAAATGTATTGGCTCCCATACGCATAAAATTTTCTTCAAAAAAGTTTTTTATCGCATCAATGGATGTCAATATGCCAACAAGTGCCATAATCCCAAAGGCAATAATGAGCACTGTAAGTACCGTACGTAAAAGATGGTCTTTTACAGAACCTATTGAAATTCGTAGATTCTCAACAAAAACCGGATTTAAAAAATGCTTCATTGGTTTGTTTTTCAGAGTTTTTTACCAAAAGCCAGGTCGCCGGCATCGCCCAAACCAGGTACAATATAGGCCTGTGCAGTTAGTTCGTCATCTACTGCCCCTAACCAAAGCGTATAACTATCCGGCTGCAGATGCTGCTTCATATATTCAACGCCTTCAACACTTGCCAGCAGTGAAACAAAATGGGTGTGCTTTGGTTTACCACTGTTAATGAGCTCCTTAAAACACATCAGCATACTTGCACCAGTGGCAAGCATCGGATCGCATAAAATCAAAACCTTATCTTCCAGATCTGGACTGGATGCATATTCAACGGCTATTTTAAAACCATTGCTTTTACCGTATTTCCGGTAAGCTGAAATAAACGCGTTTTCAGCATGGTCAAAAAAATCAAGCATCCCTTGATGCATCGGCAACCCGGCCCGCAATATCGACGCAATTACCAGGTTATCAGCAATCACATTTGAATCAGCCATACCAAGGCTTGTGGTTACTTCCAACTTCCGATAATTCAATTTTCGGCTGATTTCATAGGCAAAAATCTGACCCGCACGCTGCAGGTTCTTTCTGAAACGCATACTATCTTTCTGAATTTCAACATCCCTGAGTTCACTAATGAATTGATCAAGAATGGTTTGCTGACCTCCAAGTATTTGAATCATGGCTTGTGGAATTTTATACAAGTATAGTTAAAAACATGCTACAATGATAAAAAGTATCTGTTCCTGATTTTTTTTATCAGTCGTACTGCAAAGGTAATTAATGAAGGGAGCCTGTCAACCACCAAATGCGGATATTGTATAACTGAAGAGCCAAAACTCAGATAAAACCTTGCAAGAGCCTCGTTATTAGATCCTTCAAAATCAAATATATGATTGCTGCCCGCCTTTTCCTTAATAATTGAATCTATAATTAAAAACATTGCTCCTGCATTTTTGCCAAATGGGTTGTTGGCCGAAAACAAAAAAACAGTCCTGTTTTTAAAAGTTGTGATAAAAGCAGCACCACATAATTCATTTTCAACAGAATATGCAGCTATTATACGGCCTGTTCCACGATAAATACAGGTATGCATTAAATGTGTAAGCATATTGTACTGCCTGTCAGCAAACTGTTCTATTTCACGCCCCTTGTTTCGTCTGAAGAGGGTTACAATCTGTTCAGGGGCACATACTTCCGAGATTACAAGCTGATGATTGACTGCTTTCCGGATATTTCGTCTGGCATTTTCAGAATAAGCCCTGAATAGTTTATCATATGGCTGAATAAGTTCAAGTTCAATATTGGTAAGGAATTTTAATCCCCCGGCACCAGAAGTTAATTTATTGTGTGCATTAAGGTTAATCTCAATAAACCTGTAAACCTTTGGGATAGCACTGATGAAACTGCTTACAATTCCGGCATTGAGTTCTGAAATTGAGTAAATTCCGAGTTGTTGCGTAAAAAAAGGCTGATACAGATAGCTGATTCCTGCTTTGCGACCGGGAGTAAGTGGCATAACACGTTCATAGTTGCCCTGAACAAGGGCCTCCCAGCCATAACAAACAATATCAAGGTACCACGAAAGCGCATAAACATTGCCATTGAATGCTTGCGTAATGCATTCATCCCACTTTTGGTGGTCAATTTCCTGATATTTTAAATACCTGATTTCCAATTAGGGATTATAAATTTAGATCTTTGCCAATATCCGTGCGATAATATTTATCCTGATAATCAATTATGCCTGCATTTTTATAGGTGATTTCCAACGCCTTTTGATAATCGGATGCCAGTGTGGTTACAGCCAATACGCGCCCTCCGGCAGTAACGATATCATCACCATCATCACTTGTTCCTGCATGAAATACAAAACTACCTTCTGTTTCTTTGATTTTGCTGATTTTATAACCTTTCGAAAATCTACCCGGATAACCGCCCGAAACCAGCATAACGGTAACCGCACATCCGGAATTAAACACAACCGTAGCTTCATCAAGTTTTCCGTCAGCAGTCTTTACAAACAAATCAACAAGATCAGACTGTATCCTTGGCATTACCACTTCTGTTTCAGGATCACCCATACGCACATTGTATTCAATTACAAAGGGATCGCCATCAACATTAATCAACCCGAAAAACACAAAACCCCTGTATTTGATCTTTTCCTTAAACAGCCCGTCAACCGTGGGTTTTATAATTGAATCTTCAACTTTTTTCATAAAACCGTCATCTGCAAACGGAACCGGAGACACGGCACCCATACCGCCCGTATTAAGGCCTGTATCACCCTCACCTATCCGCTTATAGTCTTTGGCTTCGGGTAAAATGACATATGATTTGCCATCGGTCAACACAAAAACTGAGAGTTCAACGCCTTTCAGGAATGATTCGATGACAACTTTAGCCGAGGCTTCGCCAAATTTCCTGTTTTGAATCATTTCGGTAATTTCGCTGCAAGCTTCAGCAAGCGAATCACAGATTATAACACCCTTCCCGGCAGCAAGTCCGTCAGCCTTCAGCACATAGGGAGGCTTCATTGATTCAAGATACGGAATAGCTTCGTGATAGTTGCCGGCTGAAAAAGTACGGTGTGTGGCAGTCGGAATCCCGTGCCTGTTCATAAAATCCTTTGCAAAGTCTTTGCTGCCTTCAAGCATGGCACCTAAACGTGACGGACCTATGACCCTGACATGCCGTAAATAATCGTGTTCTTCAAAATAATCGGCTATTCCCTCTACCAGCGGGGCTTCAGGACCAACAACAACCATGTATATATTATATTCCGCAACAATTTTGGCGATTGCATCAAAATCCAGAATATCAACTTCCAGATTCTTTCCAAATTCAGCAGTGCCGGGGTTACCGGGGGCAATAAAAAGATTCGTAAGTAATTTGCTTTGAACCAGTTTCCATGCAAGCGCATGCTCCCTGCCTCCTGATCCGATCAATAAAATGTTCATAAACTGTTTTTATTCAGATATAGTCTTTAATATGCTTGCCCACAAACGATCAGCGGTATTTTGCCAACTGAAATCGCGCCTGCGTATCCGCCCCCGCTCAATGAGTTGCAGCCTGAACGATTCATCTGAATGCAAACGAAGCATGGCATCGGATATTTCTTCAGGATTATACGGATTTACCAGAATAGCGGCGTTGCCCGCAATTTCAGGCATAGAAGTAATATTTGATGTAATTACCGGAACATCACAATAAAAAGCTTCAAGGATAGGTATCCCAAAACCTTCGAATAAAGAAACATACGTAACAGCAAAGGCAGAGGCAATCACATGATGCAGGCTCTCAGACGATAAACGTCCGGTAAACACAACATTCCCCTTGTACTTCATTGAATTGTATGCTGCTTCAATTTCCCGGGTCCACCATTTACGGTTTCCAACAATCAGGAGTTTGTATGGTGTGTCCGATTTTTGGCAGAACATATCAAAAGCTCTGAAAAGGTTGGCAAGGTTCTTACGCGGATGTAACGAACCCACAAACAGAAAATAGGGATTGCCTGACGAAAACATTGTTCTGGTGTGCCTTACAATTTCAGGACTTACCGGAATAAACATCTGATTGGCACCGTTGTAAACCACGTCAATTTTTTCAGGTGAAATGTTATACGATGTAACAATATCAGACTTTGAAAACGCTGAAACTGTAGCAATACGGTCGCAACGGCGGGCAAACCTCCTGAAGAAAAACCGATAATATATTCTGATAAGCCAGGGCAAATCCCCGGGATTGTGTTCAAAGTTGAGATCGTGTATTACACCCACTGTTTTAACCCCCGAAAGCAAAGACACAAAACCATCAGGTGAAAGAAAAACATCTGGTTTTATACGCCTGATTACCAATGGAAGACAGAACTCAAACCAAATGATAAATAACAATGGATGCCGCGCTTGTGGTGGCATCACAACAGGCATTACATTGCTTCCAAAAATAAATGAAGGATGATACTTTCTGTCAAACACAAAGTAAAACTGATGCTCAGGATGTTGCTCACAGATAAGTTTTAAACTCTCATACGAAAACCAGCCAATTCCATCGAGCCGGTCTTTCAGCAATAAACGCGTGTTTACAAGTATTTTCAATAATTCGCCATATTATTCAAGGCACAAAAATACAAAACAAAATGTCATCTTGTTTGCCCCCGTAATCACGATAATCAATATACATTTGCTGACTGATAGATGTTTTTTAACTTTGCAGCCGCAATACGACCAATGAAAAACTCTATCCAGTATTTATTACAGTGCCTGTTGGGCTTTAAAAATTACCTTTTTGTATTTGCAATCTATATCATTTATACCTTGCGGTGGAACAACAAAGAGGGTGATTTCATCAAATTTCTCAGTCTTATTCCGTCAAAAAAGGGTGTTTTGCTGGATATAGGTGCCAATATAGGTGTAATGACCTATTATATGGCCCGCCGTTTTCCCGATTCCACTATATATGCATTTGAGCCCATGCCGTTGAATATCATCACTATTCATAAAATATTAAAATTCTTTAAATTACATAATGTAAAGGTGATTGAAAAAGCCCTCGGGGATGAGGATAAGAATATCGAAATGCTGATACCGGTGGTGCATAAAGCAAAAAAACAGGGACTTGTGCATGTGGTTCATGAATCGATGAAGGATTTTAATGAAGGTGAAAAATTCAAAACCATGCAGATCAGGCTCGACAGCATCGTGGATTTTGACACCAAACCTGTAACAGGCATCAAACTTGACGTTGAAAACTATGAATATTTTGTTCTGAAAGGTGGACGACATCTGATTTCAAAACACAGACCTGTGATTTATGCCGAATTGTGGGACAATGAAAACCGAAAGCAATGCTTTGACTTATTAACCAATGAAGGTTATACAATTAAAGTGCTGGTAAACAAAACCTTGGTAAACTTTGATCCCTTAATTCATCAAAAGCAAAACTTCTTTTTTCTTCCATAATAACTAAAAGCCTACTTTTGCGCTGATGCAAAGGAAATTCATAACCAATCTTGGGTTGATGCTATTGCTCAATCTGCTGATTAAACCCTTCTGGATCTTTGGTATTGACAGAAGTGTTCAGAATCTGGTTGGTTTGTCAGAATACGGGTATTATTCTGCCATTCTGAATTTTTCATTTCTGTTTAGCATTCTCCTCGATTTTGGTATTACCAGCTTCAATAACAGAAATATAGCCCAGAATAAACATCTGCTAAACAAGCATTTGTCAGGGATTATCGCCATGCGATTGATTCTTGCTGTGGTATACTTTATTGTGATTATGGCTGTTGGTTTGGTGATTGGTTATTCAAAAGATCAGTTGCAACTCCTTGCTATTGTTGGGCTTAATCAGTTTCTGCTTACTTTCATCATGTATCTGAGATCAAATATTTCGGGGTTACTCATGTTTAAAACTGATAGTTTTATTTCAATCCTCGACCGTTTGCTTATGATTCTTTTTGTTGGTGCGTTGTTGCTCAACCACACAACACGCAGCCAGTTTACCATCAGTTGGTTTGTTTATGCACAAACATTTGCATACTTAATTACTGGGCTTTATGCCGCTTTTATTGTTTTCAGGAAATCATCCTTTATCAGGCTAAACTGGAACCTGCCGTTTTTTGCAATGATTATTAAGTTCAGTTTCCCGTTTGCAATGCTTACCCTGCTGATGTCGTTTTACAACAGAATTGATTTTGTTTTGCTGGAACGTATGCTGCCCGGTAATTTCGGAGATGAACAATCAGGCATTTATGCTCAGGCTTTCAGGCTGCTCGATGCCTCAAACATGCTGGCGTATCTGTTTGCAGCCCTGTTGCTCCCTATTTTTGCAAACATGCTCAAAAACAAGCAATGCATACAGCCTATTGTAAAACTATCATTCAGTATACTGATTGTTATTTCAGTATTTTCATCAGCAATAGCCTGGTTTTATGCAAAGGATATTATGCAACTGCTTTATCCCAGACACAGCAATGAAAGCGCACAGTTATTTGCCGAAAGGCTGCATGAGTCGTCGGTAATCTTTCAGTTGCTGATGACCGGTTTTATTGCCATGTCGAGTTCCTACGTTTTCGGCACGCTCCTCACCGCCAATGGAAGCCTTAAAATACTGAATATTACAGCATTTAGCTGTATGGTACTGAACATACTACTGAATTTAATCCTTATACCACATATTCAGGCTGTCGGATCTGCCATTGCGAGCCTGGTAAGCCAGACAGCTTCAACTGTTATTCAAATTATCGTAGTTATAAAATTATTCAAATTCAAGCCTGACTGGAAGTATATCACCGGACTGATAGCATTTGTAACAGCAACTGGAATGATTTCTTTTTTCTCAAAGCTTCTGATTCCGAATTTACTTTTGGGTTTATTGCTTGCCGGATTGCTTACCCTTTCGGTGGCATTTGGATTAAAATTATTGAATATCAATAATTTAATTCTACTCTTAAAAAAAGAAGAATCCTGATTATTTGAGTGATCAATTTGGATTAATGAATTATACTTTAATCAGGTTGATTGAATATTGCTATAAATTTTTTAATTTTGGCCCGTTATAACCTCGGTACTTCTAAATTCCTGACTATGGACGAATATACAGAAAGGAAGAGCGAATTGAATTCAGAGCGGCTTTTTCTTTTTCTGACATACTGGAAAAAACCTCTTGCAATTGTAATGATTACGTCATTACTGGCATCTGTAATTTTCTCTTCGCAATATTTTATCCCTCCAAAGTACAAATCAACAATGATTATGTACCCGGTTTCAACCAGTTCGGTGTCGAAAGCACTTTTGGTTGACAATTACGGACCCAAACAAGACATTCTTGAATTCGGTGAGGAAGAACAAGCAGAGCAAATGCTTCAAATTCTCAATTCAAATTCAATACGCGACAGGATTATCAAAAAATATAACCTGATTGACCATTATGGTATTAAATCCAATTCTTCATATAAACTTACGGAGTTGTATAAAGAATACGAAAGCAATATTACTTTCCGGCGTACCGAGAATATGGCCATCAAAGTAACTGTTCTTGACGAAGATCCACAGACTGCTGCCGATATTGCCAATGATATGGCCCTGCTTTTTGACTCCACCAAAGCCAATATGCAGAAAGACCGCGCCGTAAAAGCCTTTAAAATTGTTGAAGCCGAATACAACCGCAAGCGGAATGAAATTCAGTACATGGAAGATTCTCTGGTAAAGCTCAGGCAATTGGGTGTTTTTGACTATGAAACACAGGCTGAGATGATTAACCAGCAATTAGCCATTGAAATTGCCCGCAGCAATAGAAGCGGTATTGCTGCACTTGAAGCTAAACTTGATATTTTGGCTATGTATGGCGGACCATATGTATCTATCAGAAACCAGCTTGAGCATGAAAAGAAGCAATTCAGTCAGCTTCAGGCTAAATATGAAGAGGCCAAAATAGATGCCTATGAAGACCTGCCACAGAAATTTGTTGTAAATACAGCATACAAAGCCGAAAAAAAATCCTATCCCGTTCGTTGGCTTATTGTTTTGATCTCCGTATTTGCCTCAATGCTTGTTGCTGTCTTAGTGATTGTTACCATTGAAAATATTCCGGTGTTGAGCTTAAAAAAAAAAGTCTCATACTTAAAAACGAATATCCTCTGACATTTGACAAAGAATTTGATCGAATTACCAATAACCTTTACGATAAAACCCTGACCTTTATACCTGACCCTATTACCATTAACTTACAAACCATGGAGAATTATTATAGAAATCTGAAAATAGTCCAGTTGCTCGTAAAATGGCGTGTGCATCTGGCCATTCTCATCGGGGCTACCATTCTGCTTTCCATCATTTTTTCAGGGCCAATGTTTATTAAACCTAAATTTAAATCGTTTGCCGTTGCATATCCGGCAAATGTTCTGGAGTATTCTGATGAAAGCCTTACAGAGCAAATGCTTCAGATTATGCAGTCAAACAATATTCGCGATAGTATTATCAAAAAATTCGATCTGATCAGCCATTATCGGATCGATACTACCCGTGAATCATGGAGGTCAGCATTGTATTGGACCTATGACCGCAACATCAAAATCAGCAAAACCCAGTATGAAGCTGTTATGATTGATGTACTTGATATTGACCGCCAGATGGCTTGTGATATTGTGAATGCTGTGCTCCATTTTTATAATAAAAAAGTTGGCAGTCTGCATTATGAAAAGTTTGCCGAAGTTGTAAGAATGTATGAAAGAAGCCTTTCGCGAAAACAGCTGTTGCTTGATTCACTTCAAAACCGCATGGAATATCTTGGAACTACCTATGGCCTCCTCGACTTTGAGTTTCAGTCACAGGAAGTGTCAAAAGGTTTTCTGCGAACAGTTCAGGGTGGTGGCAATATCAATACTTCAGAAGTGCTGAAAGCCAAGAAGAACATGGAAGAAAAAGGTGGTGAAATGGTGATGGTTACCGAGCTGGTGAAGCAGGAAGCCATGAACTATGCCGCTATTAAAAAGGATTATGACAGAGCCGTGATGGATCAGGACCGAAGGTACACTTACGCCAATATTGTCACCAACCCCCAGGTTGCCGATAAAAAATCCTATCCGGTTCGTTGGATCATCGTGGTGCTTTCAACGCTGGCTGTTTTGTTCCTTTCGGTAATCGCAATTGGTGTAATCGAAAACTCAAAACTGGTAAAGACCAGTAACCAATAAGTTACGTATAATAATAAAAACCAACAGGTTTGATAGAAACGTATAAACTTAAGTGGGTCTATTTTATTAGTGCACTATTTATTGCATTCAATTGCTATTTGTTAACAAAGGAACTTTATTGGGCTTTTGCTATTCCTGTAGCCATCGTCATTCTCATCCTGTTTGTATTTTCACTCGAAACGGTCTTCTTTCTTTCAATATTTGTCACTCCTTTAAGCCTGACACTCAAGGATCTTGATATGGGTATCAGCGTCTCAATGCCAGGAGAGCCGCTGATGTTTGGCATGCTCGTACTTTTTATTATCAAATTATTTTATGATGAAAAAGTAGATAAACGATTTATAAAACATCCTGTCTCTATTCTCATCATGGTGCATATCGGCTGGATGCTTATTACCAGTATCACCAGCGAGCTTCCACTGGTTTCTTTTAAGTATCTGCTTTCAAGGCTTTGGTTTGTCATACCGTTTTATTTTATGGCAATTATCCTATTTAAGCATGAAAAATATACCAAACGATTTATCTGGGCCTATACATTGTCACTGATGATCGTTATAGTTTACACAACCATCAGGCATGCACAAGTTGGTTTTGATGAAGAAATCGGGCACTGGGTTATGGATCCGTTCTACAACGACCATACAGCCTATGGTGCAATTACGGCCATGTTTATTCCAATATTGTTATTTTTTACATTTGATTCAGGGCAAACAAAAAAAATACGTGGTATGGCTATCATTGCTGCAGGTGTTGTTATCCTTGCCCTTTACCTGTCATTCAGCCGTGCAGCATGGATTAGTCTCGTATTCTCAATGGGTGTGCTTTTCATTGTTTTGCTGAAGATTAAGTTCCGTTGGGTTTTTCTGGTATCAGCTGTATTAATCGGATTGTTTTTTGCCTTCCAGCAACAAATTCTCGACAAACTCGAGAAAAACAAACAGGATTCTTCTGCCAATTTTATTGAACATGTTGAATCTATCTCCAATATTTCATCCGACGCTTCAAACCTTGAACGTATCAACCGCTGGCAATCTGCATTGCGGCTCTACCACGCCCGGCCTTATCTGGGATGGGGCCCCGGAACCTACCAGTTTGTATATGCTCCATTCCAGTTGTCAAAAGAAAAAACAATCATCAGTACCAATGCCGGTGACAAGGGAAATGCTCATAGTGAATACATAGGTCCGCTTGCTGAAGAGGGTTTCCCCGGAACACTCATCAGATTGGCCCTCTTTGCGACTGTGATTTTTTACGCTTTCAAGGTTTACAAAGACGCTGCAGAAAAAAGACACAGACAGATGGCTATGGCACTGGTACTCGGGCTGATTGCCTACTTTATTCATGGCATCATGAATAACTTTCTTGATACCGATAAAGCGAGCGTACCCTTCTGGGGATTTATTGCAATTATCGTATGCCTGGATGTTTATTATGGTAAAAAAACCACAAAGAAAACACTGGATGTTCAGGTTGATAAAACTAGCAACCAATCAGATTCTTTATAATTTTGCAGTTTTCAGATTTAGCTTATGAAAAGGTATTGGCTCTCAATATTAGGTCTATTGATTATTGCCTGCATATTTAATGCATGCAAGATGAGCTATTCGTTCACAGGGGCTTCAATTCCGGCACAGGCCAAAACAATTTCAGTAGAGTATTTCAGCAATCAGGCTCCCATTGTGGTTGCAACACTCAGCCAGACTTTTACTGATGGTTTGCGTGATAAATTTGCTTCGCAAACTTCTCTTGATGTCATAAATCGAAATGGTGATCTGGCCATTGAAGGAGCCATTACAGGTTATTCTACGCAACCGGTTGCCATACAGGGAAATGAACAGGCGGCCATGAACCGTTTGACCATCACCGTAAAAGTAAAATTTACCAACAAATTTGATGAAAAGCAGGATTTCGAACAATCTTTTTCCCGGTTTTCAGATTACTCATCAGGTCAGAACCTTGTTACGGTGCAGGAAGGATTAATTGAAGAAATTTCGCAGGGTCTTATTGAAGATATCTTTAACAAATCAGTCGTAAACTGGTAAGCCATTGAATAGCAGGATATATACTGAACTACTTGAACAGCCTTCCAATCTCGGCAAGGAAAGTGTAAGTTCGTTAACGGAATTGTTGCGGCAATACCCCTTTTGCCAGACAGCACACATGCTGCTTGTGGCCAACCTACAGCACGAAAACAGCATTCAGTACAACTCCAGACTCAAACTGGCCGCAATATATGCCACCAATCGCGGAATGCTGAAAAAACTGATTGATTATATCAACCAGAACGAGTTTACTTACCCCTATCTCGCAAAAGAACCGGTAATTCACAATGATACTGTGAGAATGGCGCACAATCCTGCTATTCAGTTTATCCAGAACAAACCCAAACCGATTGCTGAAACTCAAATTCAGGATTCCTCAATTACAACGCCTGTTACTGAAAATGTACCTCATACCGAACCTTTGCCTGTTGAAACCAATCCGCTACAAAACATTGCTCCGCAGCCGGTTTCTGAAAGTACTTTACCAATAGCTGCAAAGGATCGGCAAACTTCACAAAAACATGAAGCAGAAGAGGCTAAATCAGTTGATCGCGAAAATATCAAACCTGATAAAGCCAATAAAAAAGATATTCTTCTGGATCTGATTCAAAAAAGAATTGATGAGCTAAAAGCCGCCCGCCAAAAAGAATCAGAACTTACCAGGCAGGGACTGTCAATATCTGACCAAAGCACTGTCAGGATTAAACCCGGATTAAAAACCAACCTCGTTTATGATCTTGAAGAAAGCATTGGTCCGTTGATTCCCAAAAAACAAATAACTCCGGATCCCGGACAGCCATTGACACAAAAGCTGGACATCATCGACAGTTTTATTAACTCCAACCCTGTAATCAGGCGGCATAAAGCCGAATTCTTCGATGTGGACGACTATGCAGAAAAAAGCACTGTTCAGCAGGACGATATTATCAGCGAAACACTGGCTATGGTATATGCCCGGCAGGGAAATTTATATAAAGCAATAAAAATTTACGAAAAGTTAAGTTTGAATTATCCGGAAAAAAGTAGTTACTTTGCAGCCCAAATTAAAAAACTATCAAATAGTTAAAATT
>CAZKCK010000043.1:0-3512 GCA_964550695.1 uncultured Bacteroidales bacterium
ATCGCGCCAAAAAACTTTCAAGCATGATGAAAATCAGGTTATATAAAAGACGCAATGTACGCATGCCAACCCTATGGGGATGGATGCTGATTTTCGGGGTTTTTGGCTTGATTGCCATAAGTTTGGCAAAGTACATTCCCACCTATCTGTCACCCAATGAACCAGTCAAAACCAGGATTCTGGTGGTTGAAGGCTGGTTGCCCGATTTTGCAATGAAGCGCGCGCTGAAGGAGTTTTATAAAGGTAGATATCAGTATATTATAACCACCGGCGTCAAGATTCCCAACGGCACTTATCTGGCTGAATATCCTACCAATGCTGAACTTGGCAGGGCGGTACTCATTCGTTACGGACTGGATTCAAATCTGGTTTTTAGTGCTCCGGCACCTGATGTTTACCTTGACCGTACCTATACCAGCGCACTCGCACTGAAAAAGTGGTTCACACTTAAAGGCCTGAAGCCGGCAAATTTTAACCTGTATTCAATGGGTGCGCACACCATGCGGAGCTGGTATCTGTTCAGACTCGCATTTAAAGACTGGAATACAGAAGTAGGTGTAATCAATACACCCGATTTATCCTACAATGCAAAACATTGGTGGAAAAGCTCCAAGGGCTTACGGACAATTCCATCAGAAGCCCTCGGATTCTTTTTTGTTTATTTCTTCTTTTATCCCTGAAATCCACCGTAGCTATTATGTCTGTGTATTATCAAACCTTCCGACAATTTTCTGGATATCTTTTTCGATATTCTTACGGAGCCTGATTTCCTGCTTCAGTTGCACAGCGTTTTCTTCATTGCTCTCTTTCCAGCGCTTTACTTCCTGATTTAGTTGTTCTATTTCTTTGCGCAAAACCATGATGTTTTTGGTTTCCTCCTTCAAATCACGGTTTTCTGTTTTTGCGATTTCCAGAGTTTTGTCTGACACCTCAAGCCTTTGCTGCAGGCTGGCAATTGTACTCATGTTCACTGTATGCGCATTCCTGAGTGTTTCAGCTTCTTTGGTTGATTTGGCAACCTGACTGCTGACAGTTTCAAATTTTTGTGTCAGCTCTTCCAGATTATTTGTGAGTTTTTGATAATCTATTGTATTTGAAGAAGATTGTATTAAGCTTTCCTTTACTTTCTGAGCCTCCGCAAGTTCATTTTTCAGCAACTCCTGCCCGGTGCTTAATTGCTGTAATTTATCCTTAAGCTGAATAATTTCTGAATTGAGGAGGTTGTTTTCGGTGATCAGATCAGTAGTTGAAGCGGGCGAAACAGAAAGCCTGAATTCTGCTTCCTGTATATCTTTCAGGGTTTTTTCGTGGGCTTGTTTCAGGTTATTCAATTCAAGTGAAAGCGCTTCATATTGATCGGAATAGAACGATTTCTGCTGTTTCTCACGTAGCAGTGCCTTGTTAATGTTCTCGATTTCCTCAAGGGTCTTTTCGCGTTCAGTGGTGATCTCTGACAAACTGTAGCTGATGTCTTCAAGGCGTTTTTCATAGTCTTCCCTGGCTTTGCTTTCTGAAATATACCTTTCTTCATGGTCGCTGGCTAACTGTTTCTGAGCCCGCACTTTCCTTAACAAAATAAGTGCAGTAATTCCAACTATCAGGAGTATAAATGAAAAGGCAAACAGTATAGTATAATCAAGCGGTGTAAGGAATGTGGTGTTTTTGGGAGGATTCGCTTTCAGGTATTTTATTCTGGACTGCAGTTTATTAATTGTATCCCCAAGACTTTTGTCATCCGGAACTTTTGCAGAAAGAAGCTTCATGCTGTGATCAATAACCAGACTATCAGCTTTTATCACTGAACTCATTCTGCCATTGAGCGTTACCACATTTACCCAGGTTCTGATGGTTATGGTATCACGATGTGCCTTCAGTAGCATAAAGGCATCATCACGTTGTTTTAACAATGAATTCAGGATGCTATCCTGCGCCGGATAGGTGAATTGACAAAGTAATAACATGCTAAATATCAATACATATTTTTTCATAAGCCAATTATTTCAGATTGAACATTACATCGTAATTGAAGGATTACACCGTGTATTGACAAAAGTAATAATTTTGTCAAGCAAGAATTGGTTAATTTTAAAACGAATGGTTAAAAAAGTTTTTTGGGTCCTGATTTTTATTTTTGTTGCATCCAACTGTCTTTATGCATCTGGCAAAGTATTCAAACTCAGGGTTAAAATTCAGGGAAGTTCTGATTCTGTGATGTATCTGGCTCACTATTATGGCGACAAACAATATGTGGACGACACTGCCAGGGCAGAGAAAGCTGGTATATTCACTTTTACAGCCGACAGTATTTTGCCCGGAGGTTTGTACATCATAGCGGGTGAAAAAAAGAACAGAATTTTCGAATTTCTTTTAAACGGGGAATCAACTATTTCATTCGAAACCAGAATTGATGATCCGATTGGCAGTATGCAGGTGAAAGGATCGCCTGAAAATGAGGCATTTTATAAGTATGTCACTTTTTTGAACCGGAAACAGAAAGAAATTGAACCCTATCAAAAACTAGTAAAACAGCTTGATCCGAAAAGCGATTCGATGGAAATTGTCAGAAAGCGAATGTCAGTTATTAATGATGAGGTTCAGCTCTTTATTAAAACGGAAATTGAAAACAATAAGGGAACGCTGATGTCAGCTTTTTTAAAAGCTTCGCAGGATCCTGTAATTCCTGAAAGCCCGAAATTGGCTGATGGAAAACCGGATAGTCTTTTTCCGTATAAATACTATAAAGCTCACTTTTTTGAAAATCTGGATTTGGGTGATAACCGGCTTTTACGTACTCCCCTGTACCACCAGAAACTTGATCAGTATATCACTAAAATGGTTATTCAAAGTCCTGATTCAATTGTGAAAGAAGTGAATCAGATTTTGCCTGTTGTTGGTAAAAATCAGGAAACTTACCGTTATTTCATATGGTATCTGACCAATTATACCGAAAGGTCTGAAATTATGGGTATGGATAAAGCGTTTGTGTATCTGGTTGATAATTTTTATGCAAACGGCAAAATGGATTATTGGATTAACGCTACTGTAAAAGAGAACCTTACAAAGAAAGCGAAGAAACTCAGGAATGTACTGATTGACGTTATTGCGCCTGAATTAATCATGCTCGACACTGCCATGCAGCCGGTTTCGTTGCACAATATAAAAGCCAGATTTACCATCGTTTTCTTTTGGGATCCTACATGCAGCCATTGCAAAAAAGAAGTGCCCAAACTTGTCGATTTTTACAAACGCGAACATAATAAGCTTGATATAAAGATTTTTGCTGTTTGTGCTGATACCAATATGGTCGAAATGAAGAAGTATATAAGACTCAACAAGCTTAACTTCATCAATGTAAATGGCCCGCGGGCTTACACTTCCAATTTCCATGACCTGTATGATATTTATTCAACGCCGGTTATTTATTTGCTTGATGAAAACAAGAAAATACTCGCAAAGCGCTTACTAACTGATCAGTTAGAAACCTTTATCAACCGTTATCTGAAAAATGAAAG
>CAZKCK010000043.1:3612-21984 GCA_964550695.1 uncultured Bacteroidales bacterium
CCGGGCGAAACCATCAGCAAAAGCTGGGGATGGTCAAGAGGCTGAGGACCTCCTTCAACATACCACTGGCTGGAAGTGGGATGGTAATGGCTGCCGCCTTTCATGATACAATAATAATAAGCACCGTCATCATACAAATCATTGGTTATCTGCCACACATTTCCGGTTAAATCAGAAACCCCGTACTGGTTATCTCCACCGGGGAACTGATCAACTGCCGAAGTCCGGTTCAGATTGAAATTACATTTGGTTGAATCCAAAGTGTTGCCCCATGGCCATTTTCTGAGATCAGTTCCCTGAGCAGCATATTGCCATTCTTTTTCGGTAGGCAGTCTTTTACCCGACCATTTGGCGTATGCACGGGCATCCTGATAACAAACATACACAACCGGGTGGTTCTCAAGTCCTTTTGGGATTTCACCTTTGGTCCAGTGTTTTAGAAAGTTGGCTGTATCAGACGGAACATATCCTGAATTATTTAGAAATTCCTGAAACTGCCTGTTTGTAACCGGGTATTTGTCAACCAGCAGCGACGGCATGGTTTGCTCACAGGTATCAGCATATTCTGGGTACCTGACAAAGGGTTCGGAAGTGCCTTCAGCCCGTTTGGGTTTGAATGTGTATTTTCCGGATGGAATTCTGACCATGCCGGATGGTATTTCATCAGTAGCTGGAGTATGGATTTTTTCTGAAATGAGATGCGGCAGTCCGGGACTCACAGTAACAATACGTTCATCAAGAAGTTCTTTACCTTCAAAAAGTTGTACAACAATTTTGCCTTCATAGCGTCCAAAATGTGTGTAAAGGGATATTGCGTTTTTACCCGACTCAAAATCAGCTTTTTTGAGCGCATAAGACGGATTCCCGGGATAGACAACAATATGGTCACCAACCGCTGCTTCAAAATGCAGGGAATCGTTGATAAGCCTGACATTGAGCAATCTTGGCAATACGGCAATACATTCTGTTTCGCCTTCTTTTCGGGTACCCAGCCATGATCTGTTAAAACTGTTCACATTAACAGGCAGATACAATACTCCGTTTTTAGTTATGGGTTTTATTTCTTCATGATTCCAGAGACTTACAATATGAAATTTATCGGAATCAGATATGATTTTTTGATCCGGGGCAAAGAGTGGTCCGCAAAAACCTTCAGGCACAAGACTGAAAAGGGTAAAAATTGTTTTATCGCCTTTTTGCCATTGATTAACATAAATACTGTCATGAATTGTTGGAAGTAAAGGAATCCAGCCTTTTTCAAAAAAGACCGAAGCATTTTCGCGCAGAATTTTGGTAGTCAGTCCGAGATAGGTAAAATCCTTTTCTATCCAATCCGGCCTTCCGGGTCGCATCGCATTGATTTCAACAGCATATCCGTTAAAAAACGAAATTGCTGTTTCACGGTGTATTTCACCGTCAGCCAACTGAAGCACCCTGAAAATTGCAAAATCAGGTTTAATAAGTTTATTCAGATTTAAAGGCGGAGGCATGAACAAAGCATCATGCACCCTGCCCGAAACTATCCCGGGCATATTGGCCGGTACGGCCATGCCTTCAGAATACATTATTATACCGGGTTTAACCTTGTCAGCAGCGTCCTGAAGTTCTTTACCCGATTCTCCTTTGGTATCCAATACAACGCCATCGGCATTTGTTTCGCGTAGAAGTGTTTCCATGCCCAGCATATGATCCTCTTTCCGGGTATCAGAATCCCAGGGATTGTATGAAATGAAGTACTTTTTGCCATACATATGAGCCAGATCAGCCTGATGCTTCAATGCATCTGTTCCGCCCGGCAAATCACGGTACAAATCAAACTGGTTCCTTTTGTCCAGACCCAGTCTGGGCCATGTAGGCCAAATTGTAAATATATCATAACCGCCCAGCAATTTATCGCGTTTAAACAATGTCTGGTCATAAACGTACCGTTCCTGAAGCGCATCATAATAGGTCTGATCCCAGGCAAACTGCAGCAGCATAATCCAGGCGTCACGTACCCATTGAAGGTCTTTTCGTTCAAACATCCGATTGTCGAAGGTTTTTAAATCATACAGCCACCTGTCCTGAAACATCATTTCAAGACCTTGTTGCCATTCTCCTTTATGGCAATCGAACCACAGATTGTATATAACTTCTCCGCCGGGTTCCAGTTCTGCATGCCAGCGTGTTCTGTTTGCTTTGGTCATGCTTTTGCGACGGGCAAGCCCGGTAACTGACCATTCTGAATCAGTTTTCTGGTCGCTAAAACCCAGATGCCAGGCGTTATCAGGCAATACAACCCCGACCGGGCCATAACCCGGCCTGAAAAGTTGTGAACGGTTTAAAAAATAGGGCCACTCATAACCTCCTGCTCCGGTGATGTATACTTTGTCTTTTCCTTCACCCAGTGGAACAACATTTGAAATCCTGATTATTTTTTGAGATGTATTTTTGAAACGCAACAGATAGTGCAGGCCTTTGGCTTCATCAATCCTTCTGACGGCACCTTCAAGACCGTCAACGCTGAAGTTCACACTATCCCTGTTATTTTCAATTTTAAGCGAATTGCTGAAAATCAACGAATCGTTGGTGCAGAATGAAAAAAGTGGTGTATTGTCTTTCAGTCTGATTACGAGTCCATTATTTAGTTTCAGGTTTTTAATGGCAACGCCGGTGGATGTTTCAAGTAGGCCTGACTGAATTGATTCAACCTGCGCAATCAGCACTGACGGAATCAGCAATTGTAAGAGGCATGCAGCTTTCAGAATAAATTTTAACATACAATTTTCATTTATAAATAGATAGCCGAATCTTTATCAATTTGTGAGAAAGGGCTTACCGCCCTTTGGTAAATACCATGCACCCAGGCAATGGCCATTCCGTAATTCGTCACGGGCACTCCGGCATCCACAGCCGGTTTTAGCCTGTTTATTATTTGTTTTCGGGTAATAACGCACCCTCCGCATTGAATAACCAATGCATATTCGGTGATATTTCGCGGAAGGTTGGATAGCCCTGAAACAACTTCATATTCCAGTTTTTTGCCGGTAAAATTGCTAAGCCATCTGGGGATTTTTACCCGGCCAATATCATCGCACGAAACATGGTGTGTGCATGATTCAAGCAGCAAAACCCTGTCGCCGTCCTTCAGCTCTGAAATTTTTGGAGTGCCTTTCAGATAATTTTGAAAATCCCCCCTTTGCCGCGCCAGTAAAATGCTGAAACTTGTAAGCGGAATGTCTTTGGGGATTGAGGCATCGGCTTTCAGAAATACCTGACTGTCAGTAATTACAAGAGCAGGCCTGGGGCTTAATCGTGCCAGAAAAGTATCCACTTCGCGTTCCTTTACCACAATGGCCACGCCATCATTGTCGAGAATATCACGTATGGCCTGAACCTGCGGCAGGATGAGGCGGCCTTCAGGTGCTTCGATGTCGATGGGTGTAATTAATACTACCACATCACCATACGAAATCAGATCACCAACCATGGTTGCGGATTTGAATGCTGTCTCCGGAATAATTGCTTTAACAGCCAGTATTACCTGTGATGTATTGGTGGGATGTAAAGAACTGTACCCTAAAACAGTAGCCTTGCTGTTACTCCTGATTAATTCAAGGGTTTCAGGAAGCAAAACTTCAAGATCAGCTTTGTTATGTATGATAAGGTAAGGAACTGAAAGTTCTTCAAACTTGCTGATTAATTCAATTTCATGGTTGCCAAAGGTGTTTTGGCTGATTAACAGGATGGCAACATCAACGGTTTTGAGTATTTCAAGTGTTTTGGCAATTCTTTTGAGGCCAAGATCACCTGTATCATCTATGCCAGCAGTATCGATAAGTACCACGGGGCCAATGCCACCGATTTCAATGGTTTTTTTTACCGGGTCAGTAGTGGTTCCGGCAAAGTCGGATACAATTGCAATATCCTGATTCAGAATGGCATTAATAAAAGAACTCTTTCCATTGTTTCTGCGTCCGAAAATTCCGATATGGGGCCTTGATTCTTTTCCTTTGGTCATTGATAAATGTCTTTAACTGAATATCCGAGTTTTAGCAGATTCTCCGGTTGAAGAATCGTATTTAATTTTTCTTCGGAAATTATATTCAGGATTTTATTGGCTGTAAAAATATCAGTCTCGTGTTCCTTCATATATTTAGCCAGTTTGGCAGCGTTATGATACCCGGTATAAGGGCTCAGGGCTGTTGTGACGGCAGGACTGTTCCAAAGTTTTGATTCTGAAACTGTATGATTAAAAATCAGTCCTTTCATGAGGTTGTGCTCTATAGTTTCATTCGCCTGTATCAGCAATCTGATACTTTCAATAAGTGAATGACCGATGATTGGCAGATAGGCATTCAGATCGAGACAGCCCTGAGCCGATAATGTGCAGATAATCTGATCATTTGCATAAATTTTGTGTGCTACGCTGATAACAAACTCCGGAATTACCGGGTTTACTTTGCCGGGCATGATACTGCTTCCAATTTGTTTTTGTGGAATGCTTAAATCATTGGGCGATAACAGGTCTGATGCCAATAGACGAAGATCGCTGACCATTTTTTCGAGATTTACGGCATGCGCTTTCAGAATTGCATGCACTTCAACAAGCGAATCAAGGTTGGCTGTTGTATCAGTCATATTTTCGCTACGGGTAACCTGAAGTCCGGTGAGTGATTGCAGCTTTGGGGTTACCTCCATGATAAAAAACCTCGGAACGGCAAGTCCGGTCCCGATTGCACTTCCACCCAGATTTACAACTTTAATACGCTCAAAGCATTTTGAAACACGCCACCAATCGCGCGAAAGTGCTTCGCTGTATGTGCTGAACAATTTCCCGTAGGATGAAGGAACAGCCTCCTGCATTTGGGTGGCTGCTATACGAATAATATTGCGTGAATTTTTCTCCTGCAATTCAACTGACTCCCTGAGTGCGTTAATACCCGATTCAAGTCTGGTAAGAAGTTGCATCACAGCAATTTTAAGTCCGGTAGGTATTACATCGTTGGTTGATTGGAAAATATTTGCGTGTTCAATAGAATCAATATATTGATAATCGCCCGGTTGCCTGCCGCACTTAATCAAAGCAACATTGGCGATAATCTCGTTGATATTCATGTTGATGCTGGTTCCGGCTCCTCCGCTGATGGCCGGAACAATAAAGTGGTTGAAATGCATTCCGCTTGAAACTTCGGTTGCAGCTTCTTCAAGCGCATCAAGAATGTTTTCGGGAATCAGTCTGAAATCGCATGCATTCAATTCTGAGTCATGTATCGCTTTTGAAAAGTTCCGATAAGTCTGATAGCATGCCAGTTTAACGACCCCAATGGCTTTGTACCATTCTAAAAAAAAAGGGGTTGTATCCGGAAAATTTTCTTTGGCCCTGCAGGCCTGTATCCCATACAAAGCGTCAGAAGGAAGGCTGAGTTCACCGATAAAGTCTTTTTCAACCCTCATAATTATTTAATATTTAGTTTTTTAGCTATAGAATGTGGTATTGCATTTTTATTTATCATTATAGCAATTGTATTCAGGCGTACAAAAGATTCTGACATATTCAGATATCCGCCGTTTTCATTGCTTTCTGCGTTCCATGAGTTTTTTGTGATGTAATAGATGGTTCCATTCTGGTCTTTTACCATGCCGGTGATGTGCATAAGATGATCGTCAGTTGCCATATGATTGTCAAAATCACGCTGCCGGCTCTCCTGATCAATGAATCTTTCTTTTACAGGACCTTCAAATGTAAAAAGTTGTTTCTGTTTTTCCTTGTCAGAAAGCTTTTCCCATTTCAGCTTTTCATATCCGCTCAGGTCAGGCATTTCAATATCAGGAATTACTGCTACACCTTTATTGTGTGAAAACCCTTTATCAGAAACATCCCCGTCCCAACATACCGTGTAACCTGATTCTATCGCGTTGTTCACAATTTCAACCAATTCATCCAGCGGAACATTATAATATGGCTTTTGATCCCAGTTGTCGGGAATTTCAAGAATAAACTGTTCATAAAACGGGTGATGGTTATAGGAGGTAATTTCAAGATAATCTTCAGGATGCAGGCCGGTTGATTTTGTGAAGGAAACAGGATTATATTCCTCCCCATTTACTTTAAAATCAGGAGGAATAGCCCCAAGGTAAACATCGGTAACAGCGTTAAATGCCGATTTCCATACCTGTGATATTTTTTTTCCGGGGTTTGAAACGATTGCAGAAACCATTGATTTGAGAACAACCTCCAATTCAGCATGTAAATGTTTCTTTTCGCCCCTGATTAAACCCGGATAAGCGTCTTCGGTAATCATCCCATATTGTTGAACACAATTCATAACGTCATGTGCCTGACCGCCCTGGCCAAAATTTGAAGTCCCCTGATATCTCACAAATTTATCAGCTTTGCTGTTATATGCATTTTTTACAAAAAACATTTCAGAAATATCATAGGTCTTCCCTGTTTTTTTTAATAGTTCAGATTCAATAAACGATGTAGTTGCAAATGCCCAGCATGTTCCGGAGTTTGCCTGATCTTTCACTGATGTGGTTTCAAGTTTTTTTATTACAGAAAACCTGAATTCTTTATTTAATGTATCTGTGATTTGAGCTGATAATTGTATAGTGTTGAATAATAATAGAATAACTGAAAATAAACTTGTTTTCTTCATCGATATGGTATTAAAAGATTAGATAGCAAATTTAAGAATAACTACTGTTTTTTGGCTATAGGGCTTTTTTTTTCCTGAAAAACTCAAAAAACCAGTTTTTTGTGGCTTTACGAGCATCATTCATTTGTTTTTTAGTCGAAAACGTTATAATTTTGACGCTTGGAAAAGTCTTGTGACTAAGTCGGATGTTTTCCTGTTGAATTGAATGGGCAGATATTCAGACCCGCCCGCCGTTGTTGATATTTTGTGGAAAATTATTCCTTGTTTATTTATAAAGTATATGTAACTTGTGCCACTATTTTTCAGATGAAAATCATATTCTAAACAAATTATAACGATATGAAAAATAAAACTTTACTGTTTTCTATCTTAGCCTTGCTCATTGGGTTTGGATCAATCGTACTTGCCACAAATGGTGCTGGTGACAGAAAAACCGCGAATGGCAGTTCTATTGCGACTACCGCAAATTCATCGGTTGATTATTTAACAAGTTTACGGTTGAACCAGGTCACCGGTAAAATTGATCCTACCGACGTCATCAATGCCTGGCAGGAAGCTTTAAATTTTAAAAAATCCGGTAAATCGGTTTCCTTAAATTGGGAAAGCATTGGTCCGGATAATGTTGGTGGAAGAACCCGGGCCATTATTTTTGATAAAAGAGATGGTACCAACGCAACTTTATATGCTGCAAGCGTTGCTGGTTGTATCTGGAAATCGACCAATCTTGGAAGTACCTGGTTTAAGGTAAATGAAGCCAATGCAAACCTTAACGTTACCTGTATGGTTCAAACACCTGATAATGCCATCTATGCCGGCACAGGTGAAAACAATATCACACTTGGTAAGGGTTTGTATGTTTCAACTGACGGTGACGTTTTTACAATGGTTCCGGGTACAACACCCACAGTTGTTGAAAGTATTACCGAATGGGGCTATATCAATGAACTTGCTGCAACCGGTGATGGCAGATTGTATGTTGCTACCAACAGCGGATTGAAATACAAGAATGCAGGTTCAGCCGACTGGAATGTTGCAAATTATTTGGATGGCACCGGAAGTACACAACCTCTGAGCGGTTTTGTATGGGACGTTCAGGTAGCAACTGACGGAATGGTAGTAGCTTCTGTTGATGGAAAATGCTACATATCAGGTGGCGACCCCAATGCTTTTGTTTGTGAATCAACCAAGGAAATATTACCGGATACAGTTTTAAATCCCGAAAAATTACCTTCGGCCCATATTGGCCGTCTTGAGTTTGCTGTTGCCCCATCTGACCCGAATATCATTTATGCAAGTGCTACGGATGAGTTCGGTTTTATGGACAACATTTACAGGTCAGATAATAAAGGTATTGATTGGTATGTAATTATGCCCGGTAAAACCACATTAACTGACGTTTTTGGTGGTAATGGTTTAATTGCAAATACAATTGCTGTTTTTCCCAATAATGCTGATCAGGTTCTTCTTGGCGGAAACGACCTTTGGACTGGTTATAAAACTGAGGTTGGTACCGGGTTTTTTCATTGGGGCAATGCTGCTACAAGTTCCAGTACCACTAGTAAATTTTCACCCAGATATCTGCACGCATTTCAGCATGTTTATACCTTCAGACCCGGAAACCCTGAGTCATTTTTTGCAGGTACCGATGGTGGAATTTCGTTTTTTGATACTGAAAACGGTTTCAGAATCATGAATAAAAATTACAATGTATCCCAGTTCCTTACAGTTAATGTAAATGGTTTTGGGAATGCTATTGGCGGAACATTGGGTAATGGCGTTCAGTACATTGGAGATGGTAACACCCCTAAATCGGCAAAAGAAGTTTTCAATGGCGATTTCAATAACAGCGGCGAAGGTGCCTATCAGGTGATTTCACTAATCAATCCCAATGTTTTTCTCTTATCAACAAAGGGTGGTCCATTTCAACGCACTGAAGATAAATGTTATAGTTTCTCACAGCAGTTTCTTGCTGCCAATATGACGGTTCCTGCCGGAGTTTATTGCCCCATGCTTCAGTATGAAACCTTTTTTGATACATACAAAACTGATACTGTTACTTTTAAAGCTCTCAAAAGCATTTCAGCCGGAGAGAATATTACTGTAAAAAGCCGCTTTTACGAATTCCCGTTTGTAATTAAAGCTCCACAAAATCTTGAAAAAGGTGACATTATTAATGTAATTGATCCTGTTCAGTCAAAAACATTCCTTGCACTCGGTACAAAAATTTATTATTCGAAGGACGTACTTGATTTTACCAAGACTCCGGCCTGGTGGCAGATAGGAGCCGTATCAGGAAATGTTACAGCATTGGCTTACTCTTCTGATGCCAATCATCTGTATGCAGGAACAGAATCAGGAAAACTATACAGAATTTCAAATCTGGGCTATGCTTATAATTTTGACCGGGCTGACATTTCAAGCAATAATTGCGTTGTTGCTGTGAGCATGATTAAAGAATTCGCAAGTCGTAAAATTACTTCAATTGCTGTAGATCCCGATGATAATGAGCATGTAATTGTTACTCTTGGCAACTATGGCAATACTGATTATGTGTACAATAGTTCGAACAGCCTGGATTCACTTCCTTCATTTACTTCAATTCAGGGTAACCTTCCTAAAGCACCGGTATATTCTTCACTGATTGAAATGAATAACTCAAACGTTGTGATACTTGGTACTGAAAACGGTGTGTTTGTATCTGAGAATATTTCTTCAGGTAGCTGGGCAAAAGACAGCGGACCAATGGGAACCATTCCGGTATACGCACTTAAGCAGCAGAATGTTGATTTCCCCGGATTCTTCGTACCAAATTTTGACCCAAACATTCCCGGTGTACTTTATCCAGCATTTACCAATTACGGAGTAATTTATGCGGCTTCTTTCGGACGCGGATTGTGGGCCTCAAACAGTTTTGTTGGAATTGACGACAATCCAAATAATGTAACAGGTAATTTGCTGAATATAAAACTATTCCCAAATCCTGTTTCTGCTGATGCCAACATCGAAATTTCCCTCGACAGAGCAACGTCAGTTAAATGCGAAGTATATGATTATACAGGCAAACTGGTTATTACGCAATCAACGGGTATGCTTTCTGCCGGAAAACAAATCATCAGCCTTGATTGTGGCAGTTTAACCAAAGGTTCATACTTTGTGAAGGTTCTGGCCGGGAAAAACACAGCCACTGCCAAATTTATTGTTGTTAAATAAATAATTAAATAATATTAAAATATCAGGCCAATGAAAAGATTTTTATCGATATTGTTAGTACTTGTTGTTACAGGTATTACGGCCCAAACCAAAATTTATACCCCTGCGCTTCTCACGCCCAATAATGCAGCGTCAAATCAGATGCCCGATGTTGTGTTGAGTTGGTCAGGTGTTACAGGCATTGGTATCATAAAATATAAACTGGTTATTGATGATAATGCCACTTTTGAAAGTCCAAAAGCATTTGTTACTGAATTTATTACTTCAGTTCAAATGGCTGATCTTAATTACAGTACCACCTACTACTGGAGAGTAAAATCCTATGATGCTGCTACAGGCGACTCTTCTTATTGGTCAGAAACAAGGTCTTTTACAACTTTTTCAAAACTTGACCCCCGTAAGCCCGACAACAAGGCAAAAGGACAGGCTGCAGTTGTGAGTATTGAATGGAAGGACAGACTGGGACCAAACCTGATCACCGGGAACACTTTGTTCAATTATGTTATTGATACTACTGAATCGTTCAATAGTCCTTTGTTAAAATCAGTTGAAGTTGATGGAAGTTTATTCAAATCATTATCCCCCAAACTACGTTTTGGCACCAATTATTTCTGGAAAGTCAGGGCATTGAATAATAATGATACCTCAGGCTGGTCAGATTTGTTTAAATTCCGTACCCTTGATTCACTACAACTTGATATCCCCGCAAATAACCTTGTAAATGCCCAGATAAATGTTAAAATAGGATGGAAAAAGGTTACCGGAGCTACCAAATATGATTACGAGTTATCAACCACTCCTGATTTCAATGATCCGTTGAGGTATGCCACCGAGCAAACTGTGCTAATACCTGAAGGCCTGACCTTTGGAACCAAGTATTACTGGAGGGTTCGTGCGCGTCATGAATCAGATACCACAAGTTGGGGCGATAGCCGTAATTTTACAGTAATTGAATACCCGAAAGCTCTGACACCGGCAGATGGTGCTGTTGATGTTGAAGTTCAGCCGGAATTTGTTTGGACCAAGATGACCGGAATAACCAATATCGAAGTAGAATATGCTGACAATGCTGCCTTTAATGGAGCATTTAGCCAAAAGACTGCCGACTCATCAATCGTTAGCTATAAATGCCCGTACATCCTTGAAAATAAAACTTTTTATTATTGGCGTTTGAGAGCATGGACTACCACAGATTCTTCTGACTGGAGTCCCGCATGGTCATTTAAAACTGCCAGTGGAGTTGGTATAATGCATAATTCAAAGGCCAATGTACATGTATATCCAAACCCGGCAAAAGACAAGATGAATGTTCGTTTTTCCTCCGGAATGGTTGGCCTGATTACTATTAAGATTGTTGATCTTTTTGGTCAGAATCTTCTTGTTCAGCAGGCTGATGGCGTTGAAAGCAGCGTAATGACCATTGACATTTCAAAAGTTCCGAATGGCATTTACCTCCTGAAGACTGAGGGAGCTGGTAAAATCAATGTACAGAAAGTTATTGTCGACAGATAATAATTCGAAAACAAATAAAGAATGGGAGGCAGAAATTTTATCTGCCTCTTTTTTTTTGATTCATAAGCACAGGCTTATAATCATGTATTAGCTAAAGCTCACCCTCTATAGGTTTTGAACAGCTACCGCTTTCTGAATATGTTTAATTGGTAAATTAGTAATATACCGCTGTTTTAACTATGATTATGATACTGTTCTGAACTAAAGTCGCCAGAACTACTACTTTCAAATGTAAAATTTTGGATGTTTATCCAGTTTAACCTGATCGGGTGATTACTTAGAAAACAGGGTACAATAAAACATGCCTGATTTACAGGCAAAAGTTAAACTTCTAATATAGAGTGCTTATAGTTATCGAACGCTTTCGCGTCAGGGTGCCATTTACCTAAACTACAAATTAGGTTGTTAATGATTACCTGCGGCGTTCAACTTTATACTTTTTGGCTTCGCCATAAGCAGCACAGCTTTCTTTTGATTTACATGAGGAAAGGATTAAACCAGTAATGAAAGCAGCAAGAAGTAATACAACTATTTTTTTCATATTTTTACCGCAAAAATTTTCGATTCAAGATTATAACTAACCAAGGCACAAAGAAAGCTTATAATCATCAAAAAAGCAACTTTTTATACATGCCAGAGGTAATACTTATTAACTATTAGTACAAAAATTACTAACAGATAAAAATGAAAAATATTGTTAATCATATAGATAATAGTTGGAATGACTTTTTCAGAGACCAAATACAACAGAAGTATTTTCTTGATTTGCTTGAGTTTATCAATTCTGAAAGGCTGGAATTTGTTGTATATCCTGAAAAAGAAGAAGTTTTTACTGCTTTCCGGCTTACACCTGTTCAAAGCATAAAGATTGTTTTACTTGGTCAGGATCCTTATCACGGTCCCGGACAAGCCCATGGACTTTCGTTTTCGGTTCGTGAGGATGTTAAAATTCCGCCATCTCTCCGAAATATTTTTCAGGAACTCCGGCATAGCACTGATTTTGAAGTTCCTGTAAATGGGAACCTTACAGCATGGGCTTCTCAGGGAATTTTTCTGCTGAATTCTGTACTTACCGTCAGAAATGGTCAGGCTGGTTCGCATGGCGGCAAAGGCTGGGAAAGGTTCACTGATAATGTAATCCATTATATTTCTGATCATTGTAATCATGTTGTTTTTTTATTGTGGGGAAACTATGCGCAATCAAAAAGGCATCTGATAGCTGCTGAGAAGCATTTGATACTTACTGCCGCTCACCCTTCGCCATTATCGGCTTACCGTGGGTTTTTCGGATGTAATCATTTTTCATTAGCGAACGATTTTCTTCTAAACAATGGAACAGAAATGATTAGATGGCAATTATAGTTTGATTTTAATAGCTTCTACTTTTTCTGTTTTAGCTTAAAAGATATTTTGTAAAGCTTGAAGGTCTTTTACTTATTTTCGCTGTCTAATTTTTGAAATTTATGCAACTTGTTTTCGCAACAAATAATAATCATAAACTGACTGAATTAAGGCAGATTGTAGGTGAGAATGTAAAACTACTGAGTCTGGATGATATTGGTTTTTATGATGAAATACCTGAAACACAAGCAACAATTAAGGGTAACGCTTCACAAAAGGCGTGGTTTATTTACAATAAGTTTGGATTGAATTGTTTTGCTGATGATACAGGTCTTGAAATTGATGCTCTTGACGGGCGTCCCGGGGTGTATTCTGCAAGATATGCCGGCGAAGGATGTAGTTTTGATGACAATATTGTAAAGGTGCTTTCAGAATTATCCGGTTTCAATTATCGAAAAGCACGTTTCAGAACTGTTATTTCTTTGATTATTGATGGTACAGAATCTCAGTTTGAAGGTATTGTGGAAGGCGAAATTTTAAATGAGCCAATGGGCATCGGGGGATTTGGTTATGATGCAGTCTTCAGGCCTCAGGGTTTCAATGAATCATTTGCACAGATGGAACCTGAACTTAAAAATGCGATCAGCCACCGTGGCCATGCAGTTGCGGGGCTCATTGCGTATTTGAAAACACTCAGCGACTAAGGATCAAAGATCTGTATTTTACCTGTTCATGGCATCCGAAATCAGAAAATCATAGAATTCTGACAATGTATAGCCTGCTGCTGCTGCCATTTTTGGGACTATGCTGGCTGCAGATAACCCGGGCACAGTATTAACTTCCAGAAAGTTAAATTCAGTCTCAGTCATGATATAGTCAAACCTTACTACCCCACGGCAATTAAGCTTCTGATAAAGCTGCTCCGAAATAGCTGCACATTGCTCTGCTCTGTGCTGTGGAATCACTGCAGGAACAATTTCTTCCGAAAGCCCGTCACTGTATTTGGCTTCATAGTCAAAATAGTCCTTTTTACTGATTACTTCTGTTAAAGGTAAAGATGTAATTTTTCCATCGATTCTTAAAACTCCGCATGTGATCTCTCTTCCGGCAACAAATTCTTCTATCAGAACCTCAGCATCCTGGGTATATGCCAGTTGAACGGCTTCCGGGAGTTTTTCAGCAGTATACACTTTTGACATCCCGACACTGGAGCCGCCACAATTGGGTTTTACAAATACAGGGAAAGTCAGTTCCTTGCCAATATATTCATAATCCGGGTCATTATTAATAAATAAGTGAATTGATCTGGAGGTCTTTACTCCAAATGAAGCCACAACACGGTTACAGAAACTTTTATTAAATGTAAGCGCTGAAGTAATGTTTCCGCATGAAGTATAGGGGAGCCCGAGCATATCAAAATAACCCTGCAGTTTACCGTCTTCACCCGGCGTTCCGTGAATGGCGTTAAAAACACAATCAAATACGATTTTTTTCCCATCAACCAGGATACTAAAATCATTCTTATCCACCTGATATACCTTATTTGATTCAGCATCAGTATATGTCCATTCGGTACCGCGAATGTGTACAGCAAAAATGGCATATTTTGATTGGTCCAGATGCCTGGTAACAATGGCCGAACTATTGATTGAAATTTTGTATTCTCCGGAATTTCCTCCGGCCACTACTGCAATGTTTAATTTCATATGAGGTTTATTGAAATTGACGTGCAAAAATACGGATAAAATTACCTGTCATTTCAGGCTTCGGATTATTTGTATCTTTGCATGCATGAAGGCAATAAATTGCCAATGTAATAGTTTTATCAAAGTTGGTATATAATCCTGATATGACTTTTTTTGAGTTTATTCGTACAAAATTATTTTTCAAGCATTTACTGCTGTCATTCGGTGTTACCATCATCGCTTTGTGGCTGTTTTTGCAGGTATTAAAGGTATACACGCGTCATGGGCAAATGATTCAGCTTGGTGATTTTATTCAGAAGCCATTGACTGATATTCAAATTTTTGCAGAGGATAACGGGCTTGAAGTTATTGTGAATGATTCGGTATTTGATCCGGATTCTCCTCCGGGTACCATAAAAGTACAGGATCCTTTTCCTAATACCAATGTAAAAAGAGGGCGTAAGATATATGTAACAATTGTTTCTACAATCCCGGAAATAGTAACCATGCCTGACCTTGTTGACCTCTCGCTCAGGCAGGCCGTTGAAACCGTTGAATCATCAGGTTTGAAAGTTGATCATCTGCAGTTTGTGGATGGTGATTTTCACAATGCAGTGAGTGGGCAACAATACAATGGACGCACAGTAATGCCGGGCAAAAAGCTTCCCCGGGGTTCAAAAATTGTTATTATGGTTCAAAAGGGGTATGACTCCGGCAGTATTGCAGTTCCGTCACTTATTGGGTTACAGACTGCGGCTGCTTATAAAACTGTTTTTGGCAGTGGACTGAATACCGGAAAAGTTGAATTCAGCAATCAATCAAACCCATCGCAAAGTGTTGTTTATAAACAATATCCGGGACCCGGAGCTTATCTTCAGCCAGGTTCCCGCGTAAGCATCTGGCTCAAAGCCGATGAGGGTGTTGTAAATCCTGAACCTAAACTAAATGAAGATACAATCCCAAACGAAACTGATTAATTGATTTCATGAAAAAGTATATCCTCACATTCATTGTATTTTTTGTACTGGCTTCATTGCATGCTCAGGAAATTCTGAGTTCATTGCAGTATAATCCTGTTATTGTTAAGCAGTTTGAGGCAAGATCCGGAAATATGAAAAAGACTGTGCAATTGGCCGAAAATATTCAATTGCCTTTTTTTGAAGATTTTACCGGTCAGGCAGGTTACCCTGATATTCAATTGTGGAGTGACGATAAAATATATGTTAATCAGGGCTTTGCCGTTTTTCCACCCAATTATGGTGTTGCTACGTTTGATGCACTCGATTCATCCGGAAAAATATACGCTCATGCCACTTATACTCCTTTTGAAGCTGATCATCTTACATCCAATCCTATACGTCTTGATTCGCTGTTTCAACCATTGCCAAAGCCTTTGCGTAAATCAGATTCACTTTACTTTAGTTTTTATTACCAACCTCAGGGCATGGGTAACCAGCCACAACCCGGTGATTCACTCATTCTTGAATTTTTTTCGCCGGCTACCGGTCTGTGGAATCAGGTTTGGTCATCAGAAGGGATGCCACTCGATACCTTCAGACTTCATAATAATACCTGGTTTAAACAGGTGATTTTGCCCATCAGCGATAGCGCAACCTATTACGCTAAGGATTTTAAATTCAGGTTTACCAATTTTGCCAGTATTGCCAATCAGATATTGCCTGGCTGGCAAAGCAATATGGATCAATGGAATGTGGATTATATTTACCTTAATACCGGTCGTTCGGCCGGCGATACCGTTTACCGCGATATTTCTTTTGTAGATGTAAGCCGCTCATTCCTGAAAAATTATACGGTTATGCCATACTACCAGTATAGCAATGACCCAACAAACGAAATGCGTGACACATGTTACAATCTCATTTCAAATCTCGATACGGTCGCGCATCCATCTAAATATGAGTACATTATTTTGGATGAAAATGGTGTTCAGGTTGATTTATATTATGCAGGGAATTATTCAATCATGCCTTTTATCGAAAGTGGATACGTGGATTATCAACCATTTTCGAAACCCAAAATTAAAAGTATTCTGCCCATTGATCCATTTGGAGTAAAAGACAGTACAATATTTACAATCAGGCACATTGTAACAGGTGATTTTACCGGGAATGATCGTTTGTTTGATACATTGGATATTAAGCAGGAGTTTTCGAACTATCTGGCTTATGATGATGGAATTCCTGAGGCAGGATACGGGCTGACACCTGCCGGTTCTCAGGGCGCTGTAAAGTTTACAATCAATTCCAAGGATACATTGCGTGGGGTCAAAATTTATTTTAATCCAACCAAATCCAATGCAAATGCAAAACTATTCTATCTGAATGTATGGGAGGATAATAATGGCATTCCGGGTGGTTATTTGAATGATGATACACTGGTAGTGGCTGATTTTGATAAATCACCTCATGATTTTCAGACATTTGTTTTCAGGGATCCTGTGGTTGTGCGTAACTCATTCTTTATTGGGTGGGAACAGACTACCAACGACAATCTGAATATTGGTTTTGATAAAAGTATCAACAACGGCTCAAAAATCTTTTACAATACCAACGGGCAATGGGCACAATCAATGTTTGATGGTTCGCTGATGATCAGGCCGATTCTTGGGAAACCAATTGCTCCGGTTAAGGATAAACCCAAAAAGATGTCAGCGGAGCTGGTGTTATCACCAAACCCGCTCAATGGTAATGAATTAAGCATACTGATTCCCGGAGCCCTGCGTGGCTACACCCCCGGAGAACTGCATGTTCAGGTATACAATCATACCGGACAATTGGTTTTAGATATACCCTATGAAGCCAGACTTCAGTTGAGTGGTTTAAGTACCGGAATTTATATCCTCAGAGTGTTTGCCATCGACGGCAGTACTTCTGCAAGTTCTAAATTAATTATCAGCAGATAGCAATGACTGAAGAACCAGATCTTCAGGAGGATCTATACGAACATCATAAATTTGTTGTCGACAGAGGGCAATCGCTGTTCAGAATTGACAAATATCTTACGAACAAGATTGAGAATATCTCACGCAATAAAATTCAGAATGCGGCGAGAGCCGGAAATATCCGTGTGAATGGAATTGCCGTAAAACCAAATTACCGTGTAAAACCACTCGATACAATTTCAATCCTGTTACCTGAACCACCGCGTGATACCGAAATTATTCCCGAAAATATACCGCTCGAAGTGGTTTATGAAGACTCTGGTATTCTGGTAATCAATAAAAAAGCCGGAATGGTGGTGCACCCGGCTTATGCCAATTACACCGGCACCCTGGTCAATGCGTTGTATTATAAATTCTCAGGGCTCGTAAATTCTGACAGCACTACTGTATTGCCATATCTGGTACACCGCATTGATAAGGATACCTCCGGTATCATGCTGGTAGCCAAAACAGAATATGCCCAGAGCTGCCTTGCAAAGCAGTTTTTTGAACATACCATCAGCCGCGTATATATTGCCCTGGTATGGGGCGATTTGCCACAGGATGAAGGCACTATCAGCGGGTACATTAACCGCAGCCCCAAAGACCGCAGGGTGATGTGGATTTATGATGAGGAGACCGAAGGCCGGCATTCAGTGACCCATTATAAGGTCATTGAGCGTTTTGGATATGTTACGCTTGTTGAATGCCGGTTAGAAACCGGGCGAACACATCAGATCAGGGCGCATTTCAGGCATATCGGGCATCCGTTGTTCAGCGACGAATCATATGGCGGCAGGGCGATTTTAAAGGGAACCCTGTTTGCCAAATACAAACAGTTTGTTGAAAATTGTTTTGCAATCATGCCACGTCAGGCGTTGCATGCCAAATCACTTGGGTTTTTGCATCCTGACAATGATGTTTTTATGGATTTTGATTCAGAACTTCCTCCTGATTTTGAGGCAGTTTTGAGTAAATGGAGAACCTATACCAGAACCAAAGCTACCGACAATACTTCGATTCCTGAAGATCAGGATTAATT
>CAZKCK010000043.1:22084-24660 GCA_964550695.1 uncultured Bacteroidales bacterium
CTAATAATCAAGTCATTTCGACCGCAGGGAGAAATCCAGGTCTTTCATCCAAAACATTTTTATGAATGAATCAAATCAGAAAACCCTTTATAGGATTTTTATAAATTCTGCAGATGCCTTTTTAAACTGTTTAAGAGTGCCTGTTCGGCGTCTTCAACCCCATTAAAGGCATAGGCAACCTTTTCGGCTGTATTTATTACAAGTTTCTTTATATCAGCCGTAAAGAACGCTTTGTTTTCAGTTGCGAAACCGAGAAATGAATCATAGGCATCCCTGATTTTTACTTCAAAATCAAGCAAACGTTCGAACTCAAATTCAAGATAAAACGCTGCTGGTGTGCCAAAGGCATCTGAACTGCCATCCATTTTGGTTAATTGTTCTTTTACAATTAGCCTGATTTTTTCAAGTTCCGGTTTTTGAACTTTTCCATCAGATTTTGCAATGGCATATAGCAAACGCCCGAATTCGATAAAAAATTCCTGATAGTCCATAAATGGTTTTTTCTGCAAATGTATAATGATTTTGCAATTTGTATTGAATTGTTGGATGTTTTTCTTATTCTTTGGTTATCAGCATTGATTATCTGAAAAAGACATTTGTAACCCAAGCTTTGTGAGGGAGTCATAGTTTTTAAGCATACCGTCTTTCAAAAAACAGCTTTTGAAGTCAGTCAGTCATGCAAACCGAGTCGTATATTTCAGTAAAATTGCAGTCCTGAATTTTATCATCTTCAAACGTGTTAAATACTTGATTTTATGAAGAAACTGATTGTTTTTGTTTTTTTATTCATTGCATCTGCTTCCTGTTTAATTGCACAATCATATCAACCTGTATTTTTATTACCGGCAGGGGAAGAGGTTGATGGAACACCCGTTTTCAGAAAAATGCTTGAAAAGGACGCTGATTTTTACATGGCCAAAAATAAATTCACCAAAGGCTTTATGGCCGAAGCAACCTATATGTATGGAATGATTCAGAATTATTTGTTTAATACGGGTAAGCTGAAGCAAATTGAGCCGGTTTATCTTGCTTTTACTGAGAATGTTGGTGGATTCGGGAAATTCGGGTTTATATTGGTTGATGAACAGGGTAACCGTATTCCCAAACCCGATGCCGGGTATATTGACCTGAATAATGGCGTTTTAAATCAAAATCCTGCGCAGGTTTCATCCTATACCCAGATTTATCCCCATGAACTGGGGCATTTGATGATGCGGCAATTGAGTGGTGAAGGAGATGGTTATGCTTCAACAATGCATTATTTTTGTACCACCACCGATTATGTTACTGCTTTTGCTGAAGGTTTTGCAGAGCATTTTGAAAATGTGGCTGTTGATGTGGAGCCTGATGGCCGTATCAAGAAAACGATTGAACAGAATATCCGTGATATCAATAATAAGATGCCCCCCAAATTATACGGGTATGTGCGTGACAATACATGGCCACTCAGGCAGGGATATTTTTTACTTACAATGCCCATGTGGTATCAGAAACTCGAAAATATAAAACGTCATAGTTTTGTTGACAGCCGCCTTGTAATCTACAATACACGTATGGCTGATGTCAGCAACACCTGGAAGAATATCCTGTACCGGAATTCATCGGTTTGGCCTGAGCCCCGCAAGGCCGCAAAAACAGCATCACAGGCAGCAGCCACCGAAGGAATCATCTCGGCTTTTTTTACCCGGATGTCGCGCAATAAGAGCCTGAAAACAATTATTTATCCCAATGCGATGTATGCGCCTTTTCTGCCTGTTGAACAGCAAACGGATTCACTGATATATAAATCGGTTTTTCCGTTGCGCAATTTTTACCTGAAGTCATTTCTGGTTTTGAATGAATATGTGCGCATGGACAATCCTGATAAAGCACCTATTGCTCAGTTTATTGAAGGCTATTGCATTAAGTTCCCCGATGAGAAGGAAAAGGTTTTAAAGATTTGGGCTGAAGCATCGGGCAGGGGATTTGTTGAGGAACCCATACTGCCGGCCATCTGGCTGCTGAATAAGGAAGCAAAGCATTATCCGTGGGCCATGGCTCCCTTCGGACCTACCGTTTCTGTTTTCTCAGTAAACCTCAATACTGCCGATTCTGTTGATTTTATGTCATTTAAGGGAATTACACCAGAAGAGGCCGCGTTGATGGTTTCGTGGAGAAACAAATCAGGAGGATTTAAAAAACCCGACGACATAAACCTTGTTGACGGGTTGAGTGCAGAAAGCAAAAAAATACTGTTGAACTCCACCTTCGACAAGAAATATTTTGAAGAGCATTTTCAAATGCCCACATTCAGGGGTATGATCGTGAACGGATTGATCAATATGCTGAAAATAAGTTTAATGTGGTTTTTGCTGTTGGGAGTGGTCATGTTTGTGGTTGCCAGGATAGTGAAGCATGATTTAAGGAAGATTGAATTTCTTTACCTCTTTGGAAAGGTTATCATTACTGCCCTGGCCGGCCTTGCCATATTTGTATTGACCGGGCAAAGGATTTTATATTTCGGGCTATTTATGCTGCTGGTTTTGTTAGTTAAGTATCTGATTAACCGTAAAAAAGGCATGAAACTCTGGTTTAGC
>CAZKCK010000044.1:0-24189 GCA_964550695.1 uncultured Bacteroidales bacterium
CATAATGCGGGTTACGAATAAAGCAAAGTATTTCAGGAATACAAAATGGCAACTGATTTTTTTTCTGTTTTAATAAAAAAACACTTGCTTTTTGGGGTTCAGTTTTTGTATATTTGTGATGTCTTTCATTCATACCATAGTTTTAAGTGCTTATGAAGAACCCTGCTCTCACCGGCAGGGTTTTTTTATTGATTTTTTTTCAAAAACACTTGCTTTTGGGGGTTCGGTTTTTGTATATTTGCATGGGTTCTGTTGTTTCTGTCATGATTCATGTTACTTTTTGATACCCTGCCTTCACCGGCAGGGTTTTTTATTGTATGATTTCAAAACAAATCTTCTGAATCCTTTCAAATAGTAATTTTGAAAATTATGTTTTCATTTTATTTTTCAATATGAAAACGTTCAAGTACAAAGTCAATATATCTGATAAATATAGCGTTATGAAGCAATTATTAACCAATTTAGTATTTGCTGCAGTATTTTCTGTTTTTATGCTAAAAAATGCTACTTGTCAAATATCTTACCCGGTTTTTTCCTCCCTTAATTATGATGTTAACACAAAAACCCTGGTATTTGGAAATTTGCCTTATTCCTATTACCCTCTGACTAATTATAGCGTATTAACTGCTCCCGGAGTAAAGAACTGTAAAGCATCAATTAAGCATAGCAAGTATGGGTATTTAAATGGTATTATGAAGGATGCCCGGAGAACACAAAGGCCCAAATTTCGATTTAAAGCAAATGACGACAATAGCGCGAAATTCTCCTCCATCATAATTACTCCAGAAAATACTGATAGTTATACAATTGGCAAAGATTCCTTTGTTGTTGTAAAGGATTTTTATAAACAAACTGTTTCGGGGGCTCATTTTTGCAAAAAGCCACAATTCGTGCAATATCTGGGTCAGTTTGGTGACTACCATTTTTACCTCTACTCATTAAGGTTAAATTCGAATGGTACATTCCTTTACCGGAAGGTTGGTAGTTCGGAATTTAATAGTTTTTCTTTCGATAAATCTAAGTTTAACAATGAGTTAAAGTCGCTATTTGGTGAGTTTTCAGTTACAAGAAACAGTATTGAAAATCAGAAATATTCTATATTTGATTTACCAAATCTCATTCATTATCTTGTTTATAAAAAAGCATATGAAAGCGGTGAAAACGTGTGTGTTGATGAAGATTTGCAATATGTAAATATGAATTCAAGTAAAGGTTTGCTTGCAAAAGTTGATTCGGTAAACTCCAATACTTTTTACATCAGTTATTATTCCTACAATAATGTAAAGCTTGGTTGTGGGCCTATCAGCAGCTTTGTTGACAAAAGTACCAGCAAGAATTTTGTTAATTTTTATAACATTTTTTGCCCGGTAATGGTATTAAACGGTTCGTTTAAATGGTATTATCCTAATGGGAATATTTTAAAGTCAATTGATTATGAATTTGGTGATCCCATTTCAATTTCAGATTTTTATCCCAATGGCCGGCTCTTATCAAATGTAAGTAAGTCGGGGAAAGATAAAACCAATTTTCAGGTTTATTCTACTGAGGGTAATCCTGTATTAAATGCAGCGGGGGATGGGATACTTATTTTTAGGGATAGTATTCATAAAGGGAATCCTGTACTATCATACAAAAATGGGGTACCTGAATATGCCTGTTATAATGATTCCATAGGCAATAGAGTGTATTTATCGACTCAAAGCAATGCAAGACTTTTATATTTCGACAGGAAATTTTCCGACTTTATAAAAAACAAACCTCATATAAAAGATGTTATTCAGCATGCAGGCAATGGTACTTTTTTTGCCAAACTCAGGATGGATGCCGATGGTGCAATTATCAGCATTGAACCCTTTCATGGTATTTCAACTGAGATAGATTCAGTATTGATAGAATTTCTTAATGCCCACAAGAATCCAAACAGTTGGGTGCATGGTAAGGTTAATGGCAGAGGAGTCATGCATGAGTTTGTATGGTCAATAGCAATCAGGGCTATGAACCTTAAACAATCTGAATTATATTATTATCAGAAATCGGAAACACTGATATGGAGAGCGCAATAGGGATTCAGCAGTACTTTATGCCAAGCGTAAATTATTGATTGTTACTAAGAGCAATTGGATTTTAGTGGTTATTGCCAACAGCATTGATTTTTATTTTTGGGTAAAGTAAGCATTGTGAATCCGGGTGTAACCTTTAGTGAATTTAACAAAAAGTTAAAAGCAATATACTGGCTAATTCTCAATTATTCTATTGATTAATAAGCTTTTACCCGGAAAGTGTGTGGAAATAATTACCTAAGTGCCTGTATTGCTGTTGGTAATTCTGTTTGTAATTTCATTCCGGCAGGTGATGCAGAGTTGTGTTACTTTCAGGTCAATATCTTCAACATAAGTGCTTGACCGCATCACACAGGTGGGAACATGGCAGTGAATCAATCCGAATGTATGTCCGAGTTCATGAATAACCTCTTTTTTGCACCTGTCAAGCAGTAATGCATCATCCTTTTTCATTCCATAGCGCTCATTGCTAAGCCGGTATACTGAAGCAATTCCGGTTGTTCCGCCCAATTGTGCCTGCCCGAAAATATAGGTGAGTATGGGAATAAACAAATCAACATTGAAGAGGCCTATCGTTTTGTCGGTAGAAGGAGAATGCATTGAATCAATTACTTTCAGTAATTTTTCGCCATTGTATTGCCTTCGGGCCGGATCATAATATTCGCTTAAATCCATATAAGTTTCTGCAATATGTACCAGGCAATCAAATTCTGCACTCACAGTTGCCGAAAGCTTCTCAAGAAATTGTTTCTCGAAATGCCCGATGGATATTATGGTGATATGCGGCAGACTCATTCAATGAAGTTTCATGCAGTTTTTGTGAGATGGTATTTTTAACCGGTGATGATTCAGCTTAATCTTTCAGGCCGTATTTTTTAATTTTATTGTAAAGTGTTACACGGTCAACTTTCAACGCCTGGGCCGTGCGTGAAATATTCCAACTGTATTTGTTCAGGATTTGCAGGATAAAAGCTTTTTCAAAATCATCGAGGCTTTCAACGGAACTGTCAATCAAATCTTTGCCAAATGGTAAATCCTTGAGCAGTATTTTTTTGCCGTTGCCCACAACTATGGCCCGTTCAATCATATTTTCAAGTTCGCGGATATTGCCCGGAAACTGATATTCTAAAATGCGTTTTAATGCTGCTGATTCAATGGTAATGAGCGGTTTATTCATTGAAGTGCAATATTTTTTGATAAAATGCTCTACCAGTAACGGAATGTCTTCGGTGCGCTCGCGCAGGGGCGGGATGTGGATATTCATCACGTTCAGCCTGTAATACAGATCTTCGCGGAAAGTTCCTTTTTCAACCATACTTTTCAGGTCGCGATTGGTGGCACAGATGACCCTGAAATCAGACGTAATTTCTTTATTTCCACCAACCCTGATAAAGCTTTTGGTTTCGAGAACCCGTAGCAATTCAATCTGCATTTTTGTTGAGATGGTGGCAATTTCATCCAGAAAGATGGTTCCGCTGTCGGCCATTTCAAATCTGCCTTTACGGTTATATAGCGCACCCGTAAAGGCTCCTTTTTCGTGGCCAAACAACTCGCTTTCGAGCAAACTTTCGGTAAGTGCTCCACAATGTACACTCACCAAAGGATAGAATTTGCGCTGCGAATTTGTATGAATAGCCCTGGCAATGAGTTCTTTGCCGGTTCCGCTTTCACCTGTTATAATCACCGATGAATTGGTTGGGGCCACACTTTCAACTTCTTTCAGAACTTTTTTTAAAGCCTCACTCTTACCAATCAGGTCTTCAATATTTTCGAGTGAATCAACCCTTTTCTTTAAAGATTCATTTTCTTTTTTGAGCGTTATTTGTTGCGATGCATTTCTGATAAGATGTGAAAGGTCGTCAGGATCAAATGGTTTTGTTACATAGTCAAAAGCACCATCCTTCAGGGCTTTTACAGCCGTATCAACGGTTGCAAAGGCAGTCATCACAATAACGATTGAGTCTTTATTCAGTGATTTGATTCTTCTGAGCATTTCCAATCCATCCATGCCGGGCATTTTCAGGTCAGCCAGAATGATGTCAAAATCCTCAGCTTCAAGAATGGCTAAGGCTTTCCTGGCATTTTCAGCACATTCCACACGGTAACCATCTTCTGTAAACCAGTTGTTCAGCGAATCCCTGACCGATTCTTCATCATCAACCACCAGTATCGATATCTTCTTCATGGTATTTTGCTTATTTTAATTCATTGAAGTTGAAAAGTGCTTCATCACTAATTTTGAATCAAAGGTAAAACAATTGAAATGGTAGTCCCGTGACCGGGTTCTGATTTTACGAGTATTTTGCCTTTGTGGCTTTGCATAATTCCGTGAACAATTGCCAAGCCAAGTCCTATTCCTCTGGCGGCCTGTTTTGTAGAAAAGAATGGCTCAAAAATATGGGGGATATCTTCGGGTGAGATGCCAATTCCATTGTCACAGATTTCGAGTTTTATGCTGTCTTTATCCGGATTTGAGGTTTTAATGGCAATTTCTCCATTTTCTGCAACAGCTTCACTTGAATTCACAAGCATGGCCACACAGGCTTGTTTAATTTGATTCGGGCTACAGTAAATCAAATCTGATTTTGCAGCAAAATCCTTTAAGAAACTGATATTCGCAATTTTAATGGGATGCGACATCAATTCAAATGTTTCCTGCAGAATTTCGTGAAGGTTTTTGGGTTCAAAATTTTCCTGATCTTTTTTCGAAAAATCAAGTAACCCCTTCACGATTTCACCACATCGTTTTGTTTCAGTTTCAATCAGTTTTAAGTGCCTGAGCATTAACTCCTTTTTGTCATCGGTTAATACAGGATTGCTTAATTGTTTGTGCACCAGTTTTGTATAAACAAGTATGCCCGACAATGGATTGTTAATTTCATGAGCTACCGACGATGATAATTTTCCGAGAGATGCAAGGCGGTCAATATGAATCAGTTCATTCTGCGCAGCTCCCAATTCCTCCGATTTTCTCTGGACCTTGTATTCGAGTTGTTGCGACCAGTTCTCTAATTCGGTTGTAGCGGTCTGCAGATTATCGAGCATATTGTTAAAAGCGATTGAAACCATACGCATATCATCAAGTTGGTTGGTTTTTACTTCCATCCGTGTATTCCTGTCGCCGTTTGCAACTGCAATACTGGCACTGATCAGCTTGTTCAGGGGGTTTTTGATTTCACGCCGGGTAAATAAAATCAGAAAAGAGCCAAGTAACAGGGTTGTTAATGTTGCAAGCAGGTAAAATTCCATCGACGACTTGCTTACTGCTGCGTCAAGGTCTTTCAATGGCACTTTAATAACCAGTGAACCAAGTACTTCGTCGGTTGGTTTATGTGCATGACATGAATTTTGGTAGCATGATTTTGAATTCAGTATAGGTGAAATTATCAGCAAATCCCGCTGGCCTTTATCGTTTTTATACATCTTGCACTGGCTGTGCGAAGTAATGATTTTATATACTTTTTCTTTTTTGGGATACAAGGTACTCAGATTTTTATGGCAACTCTTACAATCCGGGTTTAGGTGACCCAAGGTATCGGAAGGAAATGAGGAGTAGACCAGATTGTCGTCAGGGTCATACATGTTTACGTCATCAATTCCGGGCAATGTGTGTATTACATCAAGGGTATTCTGAAGGGCACTCTCATCGTTTTCCAGCATTGAATGGTAAAGTGCACCTTCAACAAGCGATCCAACATTGTTTCCACTTTCAAGAATAACCGTATTCAGGTATTGTTTATACACTGATTTAAAGATAATGCCAAAAGAAACGAATAAAAATACCGACAGGATGGTGATAATAAGAACAACCCTGCCATAAATTGATCTTCTGAACTTTAAGTATTTTCCAATAAATCGGATACCTAAGCTGTTATTATGCTTTGTTTTGTTAAGCTGAATCATATGGCGATTGATTTTGATACGGATTTGGGATTGATTTCATTCCACCGCAAGATAAAAAAAACTGGTCGCTTTTGCCAGTCTTTTTCCATTTTTCTTCTTCTTAATATTCAGAAATGAGTTAGAAAAGAAAAATGTATTTTGTTATATCATTGAATTATTGTAACATATATTTTATTAGAGATTATTTAAAAAATCCTTCTGAAAGCGCTGCCAGTGTTTATCAGGCAATAATGAAAGGGAATTCTCGGATAATTCACCACCATCCTGCATAATAAGAATGGTATTTTCCTGAGCGTTTTCCTGAGTGCTTTTGGCAATGAAATCTTTATACCTGTTCAATTCCTGCCTGAGCCAATGTGTGGCTTCTCCGGCCAGATACAGCGATGAAATTTCATTTAACCAATTGGTTGGTTGTATTTTATAAATCCATCCACTTCCATAAGGATCTCTATAAAGTATATCGGGCTGTTCACTTATTACAGGATTTGCATGAATGATTTGTCCGGATACAGGAGAAAAAATATTCAGCGATTTACCGTTTTGGTCAATTTTTGCCAATAGGTCTCCTTTATGAACGTTTTCACCCGGCTTTTTTAGCGGGCGAATGCTTACTTCACCAGTTATTTTCAGCAACAAATCATCAATTCCCAATTTGGCATTTCCCGATTTTTCAAGAAAAGCCCAGGTGTGATTCCTGCTGTAAAAGATGCCTTGGGGTATTCGTAACAGATTGGCTGACAGAATTCCGGGCCCTTTGAAAGGGTTATTGATTTTAACTTTTTTATTTAAAACAATCCAAAAGGGGATGAGGAGTAGGAAAAATGCTATAATAGCCAGATATTCAATTCCTTTTGTATCAAATATATTATAATAACTAAAATTTTCCATGGTGTTTGTTTTTATGCATTCAGGGGTTCATGTTCTGAGGTCGATGTATTTTGTTTATTAGCCCAGGAGGGTGATTCACGTAAGACAGGCATACGGTTGATGACCCATCTGAAAATCCATATTTCGGTAAATAGTACAGTCAGTGTTACAATTATTTCCATCCATGATGGTACATAACGCACAGGCATATCCCATCTGAAACCAATGATTGTAACATTCAGTCTGTTTACAATTACGCCGAGCATGGTGAGGATTGCAGCCAGTCTGATTATAAACACATTGGAACTGCGGTAGCTGTAAAAAAAGAGCAGCATAGGGAATAGTACAAAGCCCAGCATCTCAACCAGAAACCAGTAACCCATGGGTGTATTGAGCAAATCCCAGCGCTTGCCATGAATAAATACCAGCAACTGCAGGAAGAAATAGACGAAAAGCGTGCCTGTGCATATTTTGGCTAATCCTGAAATGATACTGCGTTGCTTCTGGTGATTTTTATCGGATATCTGATCTGAAAAGACTTTGTGACTGATTGATCCCTCGAAGATGACCATTGAGAGGCCGGCAAAAATGCTTGAAACAAAAAACAGGATTGGAATAAATTCCGAATACCACAGGGGATGTATTTTTTCTTTTGCCATCAGATACAGGGCACCTAATCCAGATTGATGGAGCATTGATAAAGTTATTCCAAAAATTACAGCGGCCAGGGTCATGCCGGATAGGATTTTATGCGCCCTGCGTGCTCCAAGCCATTCAGCTATGGCAGGTGAAAATTCAATTAACTGAGCCAGCATGTAAAGCAGAAAATGCCAGGCCACAAGAAAAAGTACTGAACTTACGCCAAAACTATTCCCGATAATAGGGTTTATTACATTCCACGGACGGCCGAGATCCAAAAGAAGAGCTCCGGCATAAAACAGGTAGGCCAGGAACCCGTTCAATACTGTTACCCTTACGATTGAATGGTACTTTTGCATATTCAGGATATATACCATAAATGTCAGAACATAAGCCCCTCCGGCAAATGCCACACCTGTAACCACATCAAAACCTATCCATAAGCCCCATGGAATTTCCTGTGACAGGTTGGTGATTGATCCGATGCCTTTCCAGAAACGATAGGCTATTAGTACAATGCCTAATAAAATGATAGGTATTGAGACGATATTAAAAGTCGTTAACCATCTTCCTTTAGGTTTCATTTCGCTTAACAGAAATTTCCAAATTGGTTTTCTGTCATTGTCAGCGGCTATTGTATGTGTATTATTCATCTTTGCTTTCTGCTTTGAGGTGATTGCTTTTGGTAGCCTGCTGAATACCAAGAAGTAAAGCAGGTATAAGCACAAATACTGTAGGTACACTGAATAGAAATCCCTTTGTTAATGCAGGGTACGATGCTTTCTGTACAGAAGTTTTTAGTCCCAGTTCTTTAAATGGCACAGGGGAGAGATAAAGCCAACAGGTGCCGCCTGCTTCATGTTCGCCATAAATTTGATCAACATAAAGTTCTGGTTTTTCATAAATTCTTCTGCGGGCTTCAGTAATCAGTTCTCTTCGTGTTCCGAATGCCAGAGCTTCATTCGGGCAATTTTCAACGCAGGCCGGTATTTCGCCCTGCTGTATTCTGGCTTCAAAACACATTGAACATTTTTGAATTTTCGGATTCGGACTATGATATTCAAACTTTGGAATATCAAAGGGGCATGAAACCATACAGTAGCGGCAACCCATACATTTATCTTCTCTCCAGACTACCGGTCCCTCTTTGGTTTTGTGCATTGCCTGCGTCAGACACGCGGCTGCACAGGCAGGTTCGTTACAGTGCATGCACTGGATTTTGGCAAAAACTTCGCCTTTTGAGGTCTGGTAACCGTTCACAACCGTACGCCGGGTTTCATCAGTTTTCCGTGGCGGGGCATGGTCTTTTACCGGAATTGGTTCAGGTAAACCATTGGCGTCGGAGCAGTCATATTCACATCCGTGGCAACCTTTGCAACGTGCTGAATCATATAATACTCCGTGGAATTCCTGATCATTTTTGGTTTCATCTGATGCTTTCAGTTCACTACTAACAGCCAGCGAAACCCCCGTTATACCCAATACTTTAAAAAAATCGCGACGATGTAAAAGCATAGCACAGGGTTTTTAAAATGTGTTTGTATTGTTACCTGAAAGTATCAAGAAAATTAGTTTGAAAATCTTCCCATACTTTAGGACCGAAATCTGCTAAAACGCCATCTTTAAAAGTCCCGCCATCCTGAAGTACAACATAATTATAGGCAAGGCTATCAGGTTTTAATGTTGCAGCCAGAAAATCCTTCAGTCGTGTAAATTCAGATCCCAGCCAGCATTTGTATTTTTCAGCGATATCCAGCAGTTGCATTTCTTTTGCCCAGTTGGCTGGTTCAATCATATAAACCCAGCCTGATGAATAGGGTGAAGTGTTTAGAGCGGTTGAATCATTCATAAGCGAATCGTTGATTTTTGAGATGGTACCGCTAACCGGTGAATAAAGATTTAATTGTTTTCCGGACTGAATGACTGATAAAAGCAATTCTCCCTTTTTAATTTTTTCACCCGGTTTTTTAGTTTCAATGCGTGTGATTTTACCGATAATATGTTGTATAAAATCATCCACACCCACACTTACGCTCCCATCTTTTTCCATATAAATCCAGGTATGCGTTTTATCATAAAACAGACCCTTTGGAATATTTACAGAATTTTCATCAAAACCACCAGAATTACAGCAAACAGCATCAGTGAGCAATTGTTTTTTGTTTTCCTGGCTGCGGACAATAAAATGAACCAGTGCTCCTATAATAATTAACCCGCCAAAAATTAACATTATGACTACCGGAAGTGAATATGCTTCCTGTGGTTGTTGAATACTGATAACCGCAGGGCTAATTTTATTAAGTTGCATCTGGCCCTCGCCTGTTGCAAGATTGCTGAATCCGTTTGCGCTCAATAATTGCTGCCCGTCAGTAAGTACATATTCGAGAAATGCAATTTCTGTTTCATTTACAGGTTGTTCTGCACATGAGGCAAAAACATTGCTGTACAATGCTTTTGGGAATTTCCCGATCCATACACCTCTTTGAAAATGATTTACATCAGAATAAATATCTTCTATATAATCGATGGTTCCGTTGCCGTTTTTATCAATAGGGAGTAAGAGGATGTTATTAATAAGGTTTTGATTGTCAAGGCTTATGATATCAGTGAAATTGCAGAAACCAATTGCATTGGGATCCTTTTGAATTGCCAGAATAATTTCATCTTTTGTTCCATATGTAATTCCGGCAACCGGAACCTTTCCGGCCTCTATGAAATTGATAATACCAGTTTTAATTGATTCGTCATCAACAATATAAATATGCAGAGGAACATTTTGTGAACCGGGTTGTATTGTTCCCCAATTCTGCTTTTCGGGGTAGTTTAAAATTAATGAGAATTGTTCCTGTGAAATGCCCTTTTGCTGAATCTCTTTCAATAAAGGGTTTTCAGCGTTTATAACCGGAACTATTAAATTGCGGCCTACCACCATTTTCCAGCTTTCTTTATTTTTATCAGCCCCGCTTGAATTGCCGGATTGAAAATTCAGGATTTTGTTGGTCCCCTGATTATTAGTATACTCTGAGGTTTTTATTAATTTGATTGATATTTCAGGATGCCGGTTGCAAAATTCGCTGACCCATCTTGATGAAAGTGCTTGAAGTTCAGGCGTGCAGGTTATTTCTATTGAAGTCTGCTGAGTGGTAATCTCTTTACTGCTTACACTACTGTTAATAAAGAGCAGCAAGATGCTAATGAATAAGTAAGTTGTGGTTTTCATGGTTTCTAAATATTAGTATTCGTACAATTTTCAGGCTTTCAACAACAGTGCCACATATAAAATGTATTGTAGTACTCTGATAATGTGTAGATTGATAATTGTAATACCGAATAATCATACAAGAGGAGTGTTGAATTAATCAACAATAATATATTTCCTGACTTGTAAACAATTGCAGATCATATTGCTTTCGACAATTGTATAGATTATATACACCTGTTGATTAATTCAACAAGTGTGTATAATTAGAAAAATTTTATTTCTGATTGTAAGTGAGTTACAGATCAAGAATCGAATTCAATAATTGAATGTGTTACCAAAGCCGTTACACTTATAAAAATTCAAAAGTCAGCTATCCTAATAAGCTTTTGTAGTGTTTTTATATTTCCATTCCGGCAGATAATGCAAAAATGAACAATCAACAATTTTTAAAACTGTCTGTTAATAATAAATTCTTATATAATTGACTATTAAAGAATTGAATAAATGAGGTGCCGGATGCTATTAAAGATTAAATTAAAGGAATGTCTGAGTTTAGATCAACGTATTATGCATATTTTGCGACTTTCAGTATAACCTGATGTGGTAAACCTTAATAGGTAAACCCCTGAAGAGCAGTTAATAGCTTGATTAAAAACCTGCCGGCCAGTAGAAAACTGACCATAAAGCAGGTTTTGGGTTGTATTTCCTTTTAAATCAATCAGATCAATCTTTGCCCAGCCATTCTGCGGATTGTTGAAGGATCCCGAAATTGAATTTTTTGCCGGATTTTCAACAAAGAGTGAATGTTCCAATTTCAAAGGGAGTTCTTCTGCATATACAGGATATGGCTCGCAATTGTTAAACGAAACACCATCGAGCCACAATGTAAATCCATAATCCCAGGTATCAGCCCAAAATTCAACATAGTTAATATCAGATAGATCCACGTTTCCAACAGCGGAACGGTTAAAGTTTAATGTACCTGACAACGGGAATCCATATCGTTTCCAGGTCTGGTTGGCGGCATTTAGAAAACCGGGCGATGAAGAATATCTATAGTATCCCCCGGTACGGTTTCCGATACGGATGTGGAAAAATTGAAATCCGTAAGTGGGTTGCTTGATGGTTTTTACCCAGAAATATAAAGAATCTGTATCAGTAAATGACCACACAGGCAAAGTATCACCTTTTGATCTGTAGTTGAGTGCTACATACCAACCGCGTCCGGTTTCGAGTTTAATCGATGCTGCCCCGACTTTTTTATCCGTAGAATCCCAAATCAATGTTTCAGTGGAGCGGTTTCCATAACCAATTTCAGGATAGGCCTGCCAAACAGATGGTTCCTCTGTAAGATCACAATACGGAATTGACTGATTGAAAGCTGCGGGTAATGGTTGATATGGCTGCCAGGTAATATTACCTATTGTTTTCTCTCCAATATATGTGTCGCCGGTGGGTTGAAATGAATTATTGACGGCCTTTATATTGTTACTGGAGGTGCTTTGCATATGGTAAACTGTTGAAAATCTGAATGAATTGTTTTCGATGGTATCACTGGAGGATAGTCCTTCAAAATAAATGGCCGCATCGCGATTGTAGTCAAGGTTGTTGTTTTTTACAATCATATGTTCACTTTTTGAGGCATGAATTCCCTTTGTATTCCCGGTAATAATATTGCCAGCAATGTAATAATCATGGCTCCACTGGTTTTCATAACCTGTGATGTTTCCTCCCTCCCAAAGTTCGATACCGATAGGATTTCGCTGAATAATGTTATTGGTTATCTGATTATTGAACCCCCTGTCGACGGCTATTCCTGAATTATAGTTCCCGATAATCTGATTGCTGTCGACAACCGTATTGAATGAATAGCCAAGCCAAAGGCCATAATGGCTGTCGTTGCAATTATTGTGCTTGTATATATTTCCATCGGCAAAGGTAGCTTCAATGGCGTTGTGTGGTGAGTTTGAGCATTCATTGTAGAAGAACTTGTTGTTGTTCGGAATGTTTGAGTATTCATACTGTCCCAGAAAAACTCCATCACCGGAGTAGGATAAATCATTGTATTCAACCAGGTTTTCATTCGAAACAAGCACGAGCAGGGCTGCACAATCGGATGGGTCAGTAAATGGCCTGTTCACATGCGAAGCATTGTTTTGGTGAATGTAACACGAGTCGGTAAAATACATTCTGATTCCGAAAGAAGTGTTCCAGCTAAAATCATTATTGTCAATTTCAAAATCATCACAATGATATAATGCTACCCCATCGTTTTGAAATTTCATGTTATTGTTGTTAATACGGCCATGGTTGCAGTTGTACATCATTACACCCCCGCCCAAAGCCTGCTGGTAATCGGTCCAGATGCTGATCCAGCCGGATGAATCGACCTTGTTGTACGAAAAGTTATTGCCATTCAGAAACAAACTGTCAGCGTTTTTAGCTTCCACAGCATAAAAATAATCTCTGATCAGGCCAAAGTTTTTAATGGTGATGTTTTTGGAATTGTTAATTTTTATCACATATCCTGTTGAATTTGAGCCGTTGGCAAATACATCTGTGCCATCAATAATAACGTTTTCAACATTATTCAACTGTAAAAGACCATCATTTCCGGGATCGGAAATGGCGTATGTGCCGGGATTAATGATTATGTGCGAGTTGCTGGAAACTACATAATTGTCCTGAAGGTTGATGTAAGTTTGCCCGATTGCTTCTGATAACATAAACAAGCAGAATGACAGCGAAAGCAGTAAGTGAAGTTTTTTCATGACTTTTTATTTTGATATAGACCCCGAAATTAATAAATTCGGAATAAAAAACCAATTTTCTTCACTTTAACATAAAAGCTTTCAGGACTTTTCAGAGCAACTTCGCTACAGTATTTTTATGTTTTAAATGTATAAGGTTTTTTGCTGATTCATGCTTATTTTTGATGTTTAAAAGGAATCAAATACTAGTTGAAGTAAAATCGTACAACAATGAAATGTTTAATTATTGATGATGAAAAGCACTGTATAAAGACATTATCCAAACTTTTGGAAACAAGTTTTCCGGAAGTAAAAATTCTTGCAACATGCTATGAATCTGTTAAAGCGTACGATTTAATAAAGCTATATGGGCCTGATTTCATTTTTTTGGATATTGAGATGCCTTTATTGAATGGCTTTGATCTGCTCTCCAGCTTTGAACATCTTGATTTTGAGGTGATTTTTACAACAGCCTATGATTCTTATGCTATTAAAGCCATAAAATTCAGTGCACTTGATTATCTTTTAAAACCTATCAGCAAAGAAGACCTTGCTTTTGCCATTGAAAAAATCAAAACCAAAATCCATCGTTTAAACACAGCACAGGTGCAAATGGCAAAAGCTGTGAATAACAGGCAGATGCCGGGAACTATTGCATTGCCAACCAATGAAGGATTGGTTTTTGTACCTTTGAATGAAATTGTTAATTGTATTGCTGAAGGTAGTTACACACGGATGTTTATGGCAGATAAAAGTGAAATCCTGATATCGAAAACGTTGGGTGATGTGGATGAATTAATCAGTGAATATTGCTTTTTCAGGATACACAATTCCTCGCTTATCAATCTAAGGCATGTTAAAAAATATATCCGTGGTGAGGGTGGTGAAGTGATCCTGAGCAACGGGCATATACTTCCCATAGCGCGCACACGAAAATCAGATTTCCTGAATGCGTTTACCAGATTTTAAAGGCTTTTATATTAATAAAACCATTGATACATTTTGCATGCGATTTAATTATATCCGGGAGTGACTAATACAGGCTTAAAATGAATCAAAAAAAACATGAGGGCTCATTTTTTACTAATAAAGGCCGGCAATTTTTCCCGGTCCTGGTAATGCTTGTTTTTTTCATAAACCCGTCTCAAGGGCGCATCGCTGAAAATTTATTTTTGCAAAAACTGACTACTTTTAACGGTCTGTCTTCCAATTATATTCAGTGTGTTTTTCGTGATTCAAGAGGATATGTATGGATTGGTACCCCTAACGGCCTGAATCGTTATGACGGGATGAATATTAAAGTCTATCATCACAATCCCGATAATCCTAAATCCTTGCCCTGCGAAAGTATCTTTCATATTGCAGAGGATAAAAATGGAAATTTGTGGATTAATTCTGGTAGTGGATTAATATCATTTGATCCGTTTGCCGGGGAATTTAATTATTTCCGTCACGATGAGAATGATCCAAAATCTATTGGAAGTGATTTCCTTGTCCCATTTGTTGACTCCGGAAATAATCTCTGGGCAGCTACTCAAAGGGGATTGCAACTATTTGACCGCAAACTATCTGCTTTTAAAACCTTTTCGCTTTCACCCGCTGATTCTGTTTTAAAAAATCCATCTTTAGGATATGCATGGGCGGTGGCAGAAGATAATAGCCGTAATATCTGGTGCTGTGGAGTAAAAGGACTTTACAAGTTCGATACATTAAAACAGGAATTAAAGTTATTTGCTTTCCAGAACAAATCATTTGGCCAAATCTCTGATATTTTCATAGATCATGAAGGAAATTTCTGGGTTGTTTTCTGGAAAACCGGCATCAATTTGTTTTATCCGGAAACCGGTATTTTTGAACCAGTCCTTCCCATGAAAAATCCCCGTTTTAATATCTATGGGAAAATGGGCGAATGGAAGGATCCTTTCGGAGAATATTGGCTGACAATATGTACCGAAAGAGGGTTGCTACTATATAACAGCAAATCGTTTGAAATGGAAGTTATTCAAAACGAGTCACTTAATCAATATTCCCTGATTTATGACGATGTTTATTATACTTATACAGATGCTCAGAACATCGTATGGATTGGAACTAAAAAAGGTTTAAACATTCTTGACAATGCTGACCAGGCATTCCATACAATAAATGTTTCACAGGGGAAGTTTTCGGATAATCAGCGTGTGAAAGGTTCTATTGAAACCATTTATGAAGACAATAATTTGAAAATGATTTCATTTTTATCGACAAAAGGACTTGGCATATACGACCCACACTGGAATCTGGTTCAATTCTATCCAAATATTCCTCCCGCTGATACCAGCTATGAAGCCAGGGATATTTTTGGTATTTACAAAGATTTTGCAGGCTTGTACTGGATTACAACTGACAAAAGTCTGGTAAGGTTTGATATAAAAACCAATATTTTTAAGACATTTATGCCTCCGGATGGTGGCGCCACACATGCAAAAACTCCCGGGTTAATGCGTGAAATTATTCCGTATGATTCATCAACGTTTTATATAAGGACAAAAGCCAGGGGGATTTATAAATTTGATTTTATAAAACAGCAATTCGTTCAGCATCTCTTCCATAAGGAAAATGATCCGTTTTCACTCCCGAACAATTATATCAGGGGTGTTTTAAAAGATGATAAAAACCGCTTAATTATCATGTCATTAAATGCCGGGATATTTATTTATACTCCGGCAACCAACACGTATGAAATTTTCTATCAATCCTCTGATGTTTCAACAAATCAAGCTATTAAAACAATTTATTTTGACCCGAGTTTGTCAGGGAATACACTTTGGCTGAATACTGCAGAAGGCCTTTTAAAATTTGATTTGCGCACAAAAAAATTTGAATTGTTTAATTCAAGAAATGGGCTTGCCAACGATTATTTAATCAGCAATGAAGTTGATGACAATGGAAATGTATGGGTAGCACACAATGCCGGAATTTCAAAATTTGATATTGCCAGTCAAACATTTACCAATTATTCTGAAAACAATGGATTGATTTTTCAGAAATTAAACCACAATATGAAAAAAATGAAAGATGGTAATATTTATATTGGTGCTGATGAAAAACTCATTTATTTTAATCCCAGTCAGCTTTCAGCAAATAAAAACGTTCCACAGGTACATATTTATTCTGTTCAGGTACTGAACGAACCATATCAGGTTGATTTTGATTCAATTACCTCCAAAAAAAGCGTGAAGCTCAATTACGCACAGGATTTAATCACTGTTGATTTTTCGGTACTTAATTTTTCCCATCCCAACAAAAACAGTTTTTTTTTCAGGTTGGATAATGATCCTGACTGGCATCAGTTAAAAGAAGGTTCGGTAAACCTTGCACGATTATCACCTGGTGACTATGTTTTGCATGTGACCGGCAGTAATGACAGTGGTATGATGAATCCTGCAGGTGATGCCCTGTATATCACCATTTTGCCGCCATATTATCAAACCTGGTGGTTCAGGTTATTGATTTTAGTGGCTGCAGTGCTTATCATTGTTGAAATAAGGCGCAGGGGAATTAAAAGGATAAAGCGCGAAGAACAACTCAAAACAGAATTTAACAAACAATTGGCACAAGCTGAAACCAAAGCCCTGCGTTCACAAATGAACCCTCATTTTATCTTCAATTGCCTGAATTCAATCAATTCCTTCGTAATTGATCATAAGCATGAGATTGCATCTGACTACCTGATTATGTTTTCAAAACTGATCCGCCTTATTTTGGATAACTCACGCAGTGAAAAAATTACAATTGAAAAGGAACTGGAGACCCTCAAATTATACGTGTTATTGGAGAGTGCACGGTTTGACAATAAATTCAATTGTATTTATTCGATAGCCGAAGATGTAAATACCGGTCTGATCATGATACCGCCCATGCTTTTGCAGCCTTATGTTGAAAATGCCATTTGGCACGGATTGATGCAGAAAGAAGGAGAGGGTACGATTACAATTGAAATTAAACTGGAAAACGATGAATTTTTAAATATTACAATTTCGGATGATGGTATAGGCCGTGTAAGGGCCAGTGAAATTAAAAGCAAATCAGTTACACATCAATCTCATGGCCTGAAAGTTACATCGCAGCGTATTGAACTGATGAACACACTGAATTCAACCGGAGCACAGGTTCAAATTATTGACTTGAAAAATGAGCTAGGTCAGGTTACTGGAACAAAAATTGAACTAATCATTCCTTTTTAGCTGAATCGCAAATAATTTACTTTGCAAAGCACCACCTCTGCTGATAGTCATGTTAATGTGACAATCCAATTTTTTTTTTGTTTAGCAATCTCCAACCATTGGCCAAATCCTGCCAGTTATCGGAGATTTCATACCAACCACTAATTCCGCCTTTACTTTTGGTGTAACTAATTCTATTTTTGTTAATTACTAATGCAGTAAAGTCGATAAACCCTAAATTGGGCAGCTCTAAAACAAATCAAATTGCTTTTCAATGAAAAAACAAATCAAATTTTTGGCAGTCATTACGATAATTTTGTTTGCCGCAAATTTTAAGTTAAATTGTCTGCAGGCACAGAATGTTGTGACAACGGGTACCAATGTCAAAATCAGCTCCGGGACCTATGTAACTTCATCGCAAGACTTTGTTGTTCAAAACGGAGCTGGGCTGAATGTTGAAGGTTTGCTGATACTTAAGAAAAATTTCTCCAATCAGAACCCTTCTGGTGATCTTGGCATCGGAACTTTGAAGTTTGAAGGAACTGCCGCACAGAGCATATCAGGCCAGAATACAATGGGCAGCCTTCAGTTGAATAATGCTTCAGGTCTTGATATCAACGGAAATACAACTGTGAACAATGCGCTGGGGTTACAAAACGGGCATATCAGGCTTGGAGCGAATAATCTTACGTTGGGCACTGCAGCTTCGGTTTCAGGAACTCCATCACCGGCTTCAATGGTAGTTGCTACAGGTACAGGCGAAATGCGCAAAAGTTTTTCCGGAAATGGCAGTTTTAATTACCCTGTTGGAGATAATACCGGTACTGCGGAATATACTCCTGTGGCTCTTACCTTTACTGGCGGAACTTTTGGTGCCGGCAACTATGCCGGGTTAAAACTTACCAACGCGGCATATGCCGGTGCATCAGGAAATTACCTCGACAGGTACTGGGCTGCTAGCCAAAGCGGTATCACTAATCCGCAGTATGATGCCGTTTTCCAGTATGTTCCAGCCGATGTTGTTGGCAATGAAAGCGATATCAGTTGTGTTCAGGTTGAACCTGCCCCCACTGTGGCCTACAATGCCGCCAATACCATGCTCCATCAGTTGACGGCTATCGGATTGACCACATTCGGAACCTTTACGGGTGCACAAGCGATGGTTGACAAGTTGCTGACCCTGAATTTTTTCCTTGAAGGACTTTATGCAGGCGGTGGTGTGATGAACAAGGCCCAGAATGGTGCCGGCGACCAATTTGCAGGCAATACGGCCGATCAGGTTGCTATTGAACTGCATGATGGTGGCAATTACGGCAATACAGCCTATACTGAAACCAATGTAAGTCTGACCACCAATGGTGTTGCCTCAGTGAGCGTGCCGGCAGTGCACAACGGTTCATATTATGTTACGGTCAACCACAGGAACAGTGTGGTTGTAACCACATCCGTTCCGGTTTCATTTTCAGCAGGTGCTATAAATTACAATTTTGACTTGCCGGCAAAGGCTTTTGGCGATAACCTTAAGCTGATGGGCGACGGGCAATATGCGATTTTTGGTGGCGATATCAATCAGGATGGTGCCGTTGACGGGCTTGATATGATTGAAGTTGATAACCAAGCTGCCAATTTTGGTTCAGGATATATTCCGGAAGATATAAACGGTGATGGCAGTGTAGATGCGCTTGACATGATTATTTTAGACAACAATGCGGCCGCGTTTGTGTCAGCAATTTTACCTTAAACCATTGAAATCCAATTTTTACAAAATACTTCCGGATGAATATCAATAACTACAATTATAAAACTATTTATTTGTAACAAGAAAGATATGAAAAAAATAAGTGCGATTTTTATTTTTCTTCTGGTCGCCGGCAATTTTCTGTGGGCCCAGATAGCCATCAACAAGGATGGCAGCAATCCTGCAAGTTCTGCAATGCTCGATGTAAAAAGCACCGAAAAAGGGTTCCTCCTTCCGCGTATGACAACCAGCCAACGCAACGCAATAGCTTCGCCTGATGAAGGGTTATTAATATTTAACACCAATACGGGATTCATTGAATACTATTTGGGTGGATCATGGAAATTGATGGCAGGGGTTTCAGAACCTGTTTTTGAGTGTGGGATGAAGTTGACAGATGCCCGTGACGGACTGTCATACAATACAATAAAAATAGGCACCCAATGCTGGATGGCTGAGAATCTGAACACAGGATTGAGGATTGACAGCACGGTGAGTCAAACCAATAATGGTACGATTGAAAAGTATTGTTTTCATGACAACCCGGATAATTGTACCATCTATGGCGGGATGTATGCATGGAATGAGGTCATGCAATATTCCAATACGCCTGGTGCTATGGGTATTTGCCCTTCAGGTTGGCATATTCCAGACAGCACTGAGTTTAGGACACTTACCAATTTTTTGGGAGGTGAGGGCGTTACCGGACTAGCCGGCGATAAAATGAAAGAAACCGGAACAGCACACTGGAATTCACCCAATACCGGAACAAATGAAAGCGGATTTACAGCACGCGGGGCTGGCTGGGGCGATTTTTACTGGGATAACTCCTATTGGGATTTAAAGGAAAATACCCAGTTTTGGTCATCTACCCAATTTGACGATATGTCAGCTTATGTTTTATATGTGGGTAAAGATATAGGTGATGGGAGTGTGCTGCAAGGGTACTGGTTTAAAAACTACCGCTTTTCAGTGCGGTGCCTTAAGAACTGAACTTCATTCTGATATAATGGAAATTGCCAGCAAAGCTTTTTTGAAATTCTAAAAACTATCAGAGCCTTTTAATGTGTTCTGTAATTAATTAACCCACTCCTGTATGCCGGTGAAAATGGCGCATTTTTTAAAATTATTGATTCTAAACTTATGAAAAAATCCATTACATTTATTGTATTGTTCCTGCTATCAGCATACAGCGTTTTTGCCCAGGTAGCCATCAACACCGATGGGTCATTGCCCGTTACTTCAGCTATGCTGGATGTGAAAGCGTTTGATCGCGGGTTGCTGATTCCCCGAATTTCGACTGCTGCACGCAACCTGATACCTTCACCAGCGACAGGTCTTTTAATATATAATACGACATCAAACCGGTTCGACTATTACAATGGTAGTTTCTGGTATCAGTTGGGGACTGCTTTTATTTCTTCTTCTGCCGGAACCTTAAACCCGGGTGGCGGCGTTGTAATTAATGTTTTGCCCAATATACTTCCCGATAATTCGGCGATGCTGGATATCAATGATCCAAGCAGGGGTATTCTGATTCCCAGGATTTCGACTTCCGCGCGCGACCTGATTTCATCACCTGCAACCGGATTGATTATTTATAACACGAACACCAATCTTATCGACTATTTTAATGGAACCCAGTGGATAGCATTGTGCTCGGTTTCCACCGGTATTCCGGGTGCAGGAGGCAATCAGACTACTGTCGGGGTGGCCGTGAACAATGATAGTTCAAGTCCTGACCCTTCAGCTATGCTGGATGTAGCATCAGTTAATAAAGGTGTTTTAATACCCAGGCTAACAAATACACAACGCGATGCAATACTTCCTGTTGCGGGTCTTGTTATCTACAATATATCAGCAAATTACATCGAGTTTTACAACGGTACAGCGTGGTTTCAATTGATCTCATATCTTATTGTTCCCCCAACAGGCGGAACCCATGTCCCATCATCGAATCAGATCATATGGAAATGGAATACTGTTGCCGATGCTGCAGGTTATAAATGGAACACCATCAATGATTATACTACAGCGACCGATATGGCCACCGCCATAACAAAAACCGAAACCGGGCTTGTATGCGCAATACCTTATACACGCTATGTTTGGGCATATAATGACTGCGGATATTCTTCGGCGCTGACATTATCAAAAACTACCCTGGCTTGCGGTACTTGTGATACTCCATTGGTTGATGCCCGCGACGGTCAATCCTACAATACTGTACAGATCGGTACCCAGTGCTGGATGGCAGAAAACCTGAACATCGGCAGCTTTACCCAGGGAGCCGACACCATGACCAACAATGGGGTAGTGGAGAAATATTGTAATAACAACGACATAACAAACTGCGATATTTACGGTGGCCTTTATCAATGGGACGAGGCGATGCAATACACCACCCAGCAGCATGTACAGGGTATTTGCGCTCCGGGATGGCATGTCCCTACGGATGCAGAATGGACAACACTCTCTGCTTTCCTTGGCGGAGATAGTGAAGCCGGAGGTAAACTTAAGGAGACAGGTACCTATCATTGGATCTGGGATGTTGGCGCAACCAATGAAAGTGGATTTACATCCCTGCCCGGTGGTTATTCAGCAGACAATAGTTGGTTTTATCAACCAGCATATTTTGCGAATTTCTGGACTTCAACGGCAGGCAATACTAACCCGTGGAATCGGGGGATGGTGTATTCCGATAATAGTTTGGGACGCTCCGATGGTTATTCTAAAAACTATGGTTATAGCGTTCGTTGCCTGAAAGATACCTCTCCACCTGTATGGAGTTGCGGTCAGCCTCTTTCAGTAACTCACACTGCCGGTGATGTTGCCCCGGTAAATAAAACAATTGCCTATGGAACAGTTGAAACCAATCTTACAGGAAGCAATAAATGCTGGATAACCCAAAACCTTGGTTCTGATCATCAGGCTGTTTCTGCTACCGATGCCACAGAAGAATCTGCAGGCTGGTACTGGCAGTTTAACCGCAAACAGGGTTATAAGCACGATGGTACAACGCGAACTCCGAATACTAGCTGGATAACTTCAATCAGTGAGGAAACCGATTGGATGACAGTTGATGATCCATGTGCTTTATCGTTAGGAAGCGGCTGGCGGTCGCCCACCAATAGTGAGTGGAACAATGCGGATGCCAGCGGGGGCTGGGACAACTCCGACCAAGCCTATGCAAGCGTGCTGAAGTTGCATAATGCAGGGTATCTCAACCACAGCAATGGTGTGCTCCTCAGCAACGGTTCCACTGGTTTGTATTGGAGCAGTTCGTATATCAACAATAATTATGCGTGGAGTCTGGGCATCAACAGTACCGGCAGTGCTACGTACAGCAACACGAAGCACTATGGCTTTAGTGTTCGTTGCATGAAAGACATGAATCCTCCTGTATGGAGTTGCGGACAACCTCTTTCGGTAACTCACACTGCCGGAGATATTTCTCCGGTGAATAAAACAGTAAATTATGGAACCGTCGAAACCAATCTTACTGGCAGCAATCAATGTTGGATCACTCAAAACCTTGGTTCTGATCATCAGGCTGTTTCTGCCACCGATGCCACCGAGGCTTCAGCAGGCTGGTACTGGCAGTTTAACCGCAAGCAGGGATTTAATCATGACGGAACAAACCGTACTCCGAATACAACCTGGATTTATACTTATATGATGAATGAAGATGAAAACTGGCTGCCGGCAAACGATCCCTGTACTTTATTGTTAGGCAACGGCTGGCGCCTTCCTACAAGCACAGAATGGACTAATGCAGATGCTAATGGAAGTTGGAACAATTATAATCAAACTTATGCAAGCGTATTGAAGTTACATGCTTCCGGGTACCTTGACTATAGTACTGGTTATCTCCTCAGCAGGGGTTCATTCGGTTCGTATTTTAGCAGTTCTCAGGTCAGTATTAATTACGGGTGGAGCCTTGTATTCGACAATAGTGTTAGTTATATATACAGCAACAGCAAGGCTTACGGCTTTAGCAGCCGCTGCCTGAGTGATACCTATTCTGCATGGAGTTGTGGTGATCCTCTGCTTGATACCCGCGACAACCAAACTTACAACACCGTTCAGATTGATAACCAATGCTGGATGGCGGAAAACCTGAATATAGGCGCGACAATACCTGTCACTTCTGAAATGGCAAACAACAGCATCCTCGAAAAGTACTGCTACGACAACAACACCGCAAACTGCGATGTTTACGGAGGACTTTATCAATGGAATGAGATGATGCAATATGTTAATACACAAGGAGTGCAGGGCATTTGTCCGGCAGGCTGGCATGTACCAACGGACGAAGAATGGATAATACTTACTGACTATCTGGGAGGTACCTGGGTTGGAGGCGGAGATATGAAAGCAATGGGAACAATTGAAGCCGGTACGGGTTTGTGGCATGACCCGAACACCGTTGCCACTAATTTAAGCGGTTTTGCTGGTTTGCCGGGTGGCAGCCGTTGGAACAATGGTCTTTCGTCCAATCTTGGATACCGTGCTGACTTTTGGTCTTCTACTGAGTATAGTACCACTGGTACTTGGGACTATAGCTTGCACTACAATTTCTCCAATGTATGGGTTTTCAGCCTCGAAAAGAACTATGGTTTAAGTGTTCGTTGCCTGAAGGGCAATACTATTCCATCCAACCTTCCCCCTTCTCAACCTGCAAGTCCTAATCCCCCAGACAACAGCCAAAATCAGTCGATTTTTTCCCAACCTTCCTGGACCTGCACCGACCCCGAAAATGGCCCGCTAACTTATGATGTATATTTTGGAACTTCAAATCCCCTTTCTGTTGTATCTTCCGGAC
>CAZKCK010000045.1:0-23911 GCA_964550695.1 uncultured Bacteroidales bacterium
AAACAATAGCGTTGGAGCAGGCAGCCAAAAAATTATTACACTTATTGAAGGTGAGCTTATTGAATATGATTTAAAATTTGAAAGGCCAATGAAGAATATGGGAAGATCAAAGTTTGCCATTCAATCATTGTCGGGTACACAAACAAAAGTTACATGGACTTTTCGTAGCCCAACAAAATTTCCAATGAGTTTATTTAAAGGAATATTTCAGAAAATGCTGGGAAAAGATATAATCCAAAGTCTTGAAAACCTTAAGATACTTTTGGAAAAATAAACCAGCACCTAACAAACAGGACTTAAGCGCACGCCGGAGTATGGCTGTTCAAGAAAAGCCGGAATGTTTGTTTCCGGCCGCCCTGCCTGAACACCGCAGGCAGGCAGGGATTTAAGTAAGTGTTGGCCTCAAATGGAACAACAGTTCTATCAAACTCATTGAACTATAAAAAGTAATTATTATCATTGCATCGTTGCTTTTATATATGCTTTGGTTCTTGAAAACTTATAACAAGTGCATGAATAAATTACCGGTTATATTCATTATTATCGCATTCATTTCACTCTCTGATAAAATTGCAAATGCTCAGTATCAGACCTTCAATCATAAGGGGATGATTCGAAATTATATTGTTCATCTACCACCCATATTACCACCAAATTCTCCGCTGGTTTTTCTGCTTCATGCATATGGCGGTACTCCTCTGGATATAATTAGTTATAGTGGAATGAATGACGTTGCTGATGCAAATCAGTTTGCCGTTTGTTACCCTGAAGGAACCAAAGATGAATGGAATATGCATTGCTGGAATCTCGGGTATGATTTTCAAACCGGCATGCCGGCTGATGATGTTGATTTTCTTGATTCTCTGGCTTTTTACTTACAGGGCAAATATCAACTCGATCCTGCAAGAACGTTTTGTTCCGGGCATTCAAATGGGGGTGATATGTGCTACAGGATCGCTTGCCAGGATGCGGGCAATTTTAAGGCTGTGGCTTCTGTTTCCGGTTGTCTGATGAAATGGATTCACGATTCATGTACCAATGTCAATCCAATTCCTGTGTTTGAGATTCACGGCACTGAAGACCAAACTACGCTCTGGAATGGTGATATGGGCAATCTTCAGGGATATGGTCCATACTATAGTGTACCTTATACTTTTGATTATTGGGATTCTGTGAATAACTGTCAATACGAAATAATAGACACACTTCCTGATCTTGACCCAACGGATGGCAGTATTGTAATCAGAGATAAAAAGATTGATGGTATAAACGGCAATCAGGTTTGGCTTTATAAAGAGTTAGGTGCAGGACATGGATGGCCCGGAAGCGGAGGTCCTGGAACCAACATGGATATGAACACAAGTTCCGAAATATGGTCGTTTTTTCAGTCCTATAATACAGTAACTTCACAGAAAGAACCCGAAACTTACAACCGGGAAGTAATGATTTCTCCAAACCCGTCAAAACAGTTTGTGAAAATAACCCTGGGGAATTCCGTTAAACCTTTACCCTTTGAAGTATTTGATCCTTATGGCAGATCATTGCTGAACGGAGAATTAAACAGTCAAGAAACTATTATCGACATTAGCCATTTGGGAAAAGGGATTTATATCTTAAAAGTCAGTGAGAATTATTCAAAAACAGTAAAAATCATTAAAGAATAAAGCGCGATGATTACCGATTGAGTGCGGTTGTAGCAAGCCTGATAACGAAAAATAAAGGGAACATGATGAGAAATAAGAGATTAGTCTATCTGGGATATGTAATTCCATTGGTGTTTTGGAGTACGTTAATTATCTGTGGTTTAATAGCAGAAAACCATAACCATCTGATAAATATGGTGAGTGAGTTAGGCACAATAGGAACAAAAACTCAATACATTTTTACAACGGGTTTGGTGCTAATTTCAATTTTAAGTATTTTTTTTATTGCAGGTCTTTATAGAACCGCCAAAGAGGCCGGTCTAAACACGATTCCCATCCTGTTGATTCTGACATTTTCATTCTCAATATTTGGGGCCGCGATTTTTCCATTGCCATTGAAATTGCACGGTATTCTTGGCTCACCGGCTATGCTGTTGCCATTATCTCCCTTGCTTGCCTTGCTTTTATGGAAGGAAGCAAAAATCCCTGACATAAAAATTCCGGCTGGAATAATCCTCACCATCATGCTACTTGGTTTTTTAACATTGACACCAAATATATTGAAGAATTATTTTGGCCTGAAACAGCTTTTTTTTCATTCAGGCTGGAGTTTATGGTTTATCTGCTTAAGCCTGAAGTTTTCAGAACCTGATAAGAATCGTTTTGGGAGAAAAAGCCACGAATAATCAGGAGTTCATGCGACTCGCACAGCCCTGCATGAACCCCCGGTTGAATTCAATCAGTTTGGTGAAAGCCGGTGCTGTGGGGTTATCAGGGGTGCTTTTCTAAGGTTATTGGCAACAAAAGGCTATGAGTTTCCGGAATATTGTACATTTGTGAATGTAAACCAATGCTGTGTTACGATGGAACACTCTTTACATAAATGACAAAATATGCAAGATTGAATTTACAAACGCTTAGGTGGTAATTTTATGAAAACTCACAGTATAACACTAAAACCAGAATACCATGTCGTTTTTCTTAATACTAATTCTGCCAATATTGCTTCTTTCTATTCCTATTGCTTTACAGGTTAAAGTCGGAAAGAGGTTATTGAACCGGAAAAGGATTTTAAAATACTTTATAATTTCAACCAGTTCTATAATAATCGAAGTACTGATTACTATTTTAGGGCTTGTTATCTCACTTAAAGGACAACAATTGAAAGGATTGTCAGGTTTGTCTCCGGGTGTAATAGGATTTGGACTTTTGGGTATAATTATTCTTGTAATTGTAATTATATCACAATTAATATCATACAGATCAAAGCTGAAAAATAAAAACTTCCGCTATTCATAATTGGGAGTTTCATTAGCGGATGCTGTTTGCAAAATTATCCTTAACAATATTAAAAAAGTGACCCATGTTAAATTCCGGAATAAAGCGCTTTAAGACCATTTTGATTTCAATATTCATTCTTAGCGCATGCATTTCATTTGGTCAAAATGGAAAAATCAGGATAAAAATGTTGGGGAATTGCGGCCTTTACATGACTGATGGCCGTGTGAATCTGTATGTTGATTTCCCTTACAAATCAGGAGCACATAAGTACATGACCTACAAACCTGAATTATTAGACAGTCTTCAGGCGAATTCGGTCTTTCTCTTTACTCATGGTCATTCAGATCATTACAGCCGGAAACTTTTCAAAAGAACCAAACAAAAGCTGTATGCACCGTGGCCGGTAAAAATCATGATGGCGAAAAAGAGAATTTACAAACTGGCAGAGCTAAACAACAGGTTTTCTGATTTTTCAATCACTGAATACAAGACCAAACATGGCTTTTCGTTAAAACACTGTTCTTACCTGATTGAATGGAACAACAAGCGGATTTTTATTTCGGGTGATGCGCATTTATCTGACACTTTGGTTTCGCTAAAGAATCTGGACCTGGTATTTGCCGCACCCTGGGTGCTGTATGATGCAATGGACAGAAATCTGAAAATTGATGACAAAAAAATAATAGTTTACCATCTTCGCCATACAGACACACTCAAGAGCGAAGGCGCTAAAATTTTCATATCCGGACAAAATCAGGAATTTGAACTTGAATAAAAATACCCCCGGTTATTCGTATGAGCGCATCTGACAAGTACTTTGAAAATATAGTTGTACTTTTGGACTTATGAAAAGCAGGACTCAACATATTATCAGACTTATCAAGCAGAATGTTTCTGAAATAGATCCTTTTGCTCAGGTGATTTTATTTGGCTCCCGTGCCCGTGGAGATGAACGTCCGGAATCAGACTGGGACTTGTTAATTTTGACAGATTATCCTGTTAATCTTGAAAAGGAAAGGCAATTCAGGAACCATTTATATGATCTGGAACTTGAAACAGGGCAACCTTTTTCACTTTTTGCCTATTCTGAAACCGAATGGAATACAAAGCAAAGGGCGACGCCTTTCTATACAAATGTTACAAAGGATGGGGTAAGATTATGACACCAGCAGAACGTTTGGAATATGTAAACTACAGGATGAAATCAGCAATCAATACCTATGAAGCTGCAAAGGTATTGGCTGCTAATGGATTTTGGAATTCTGCGGTTAATCGCCTTTATTATTCTGTATTTTACAGTGTAAATGCACTACTTGTTCAAAATGAGATTCATGCCAATTCCCATTCAGGTATTCGATCTCAGTTTTCTTTGCATTTTATTAAAACGGGTAAACTTGATAAAAAATACGGAGTGTTGTTTGCTGAACTATATGACTGGCGGCAAAAAGGTGATTATGATAATATTTTCGATTATGATTCAGAATCAGTTACACCTCTGTTTGATTCAGTTTTTGAAATGATGAATCGTATTGGTGCAGAAATAAAAAACACCAGATAAGACCTAAAGTTATTTGGTCGTCAATTCCAGTTGCAAAATCACGGAGGCAAGAAATCCCTTATTGCTTTAAACAGATTTATTGCTCTTACACCTGCTTGTGTAATCAAAGCACTCGCGGCAAAGTTTTCGACGGCAAAGCATCGAGTAATATTATCTAAGTCCAGAAATAAAGCTGAGAACAGCGGAACTAAACAAAAACAGAAGGGTTTTATGGCTCACAGGTAAGTTTGCCTCAAATAATTGTATAGCTTTGGCAACTCATATAAGCATCTGAATTCTACTCCACAAATACTTACCCTTAACAAAAGGATATGAAGAAATTTACGCTGTCAGCCGGCCTGTTACTGCTTACTTTTTTTGCATGGTCGCAAACGCCCAAAATTAAAGCCTATTTCACCCGTCCGGTCAATACTTCGGTTTCAACCGGCGTCAATGCAGTCTGCCTCGACAATCTGGTTGATGACACTTTGATAGCCTACATCAACCGTGCAAAATACAGCATCGATGCCGCCATTTATAGCTACAATGAAACATCTGCCATCAACAGCATATCGGCTGCCATCAACAATGCCTATGCCCGGGGTGTGGCAATACGCTGGATTTATGACGGAAGCAGTTCCAACCCATCCCTGCCGCTGCTCAACAGCAATATTCATACGTTGGAAAGCCCTTCTTCGGCACTTTACGGCATTATGCACAACAAGTTCATGGTCATTGATGCAGGTTCATCAAACCTGAACGAGCCAACCGTATGGACAGGTTCATGCAACTTGACTTCGACCCAGATCAATACCGATGCAAACAATGTAATTATCATTCAAGACAAGGATGTGGCAAATGCTTATACCACTGAGTTTAACGAGATGTGGGGAGGTACCGGGTTGGTTCCGAATTCAGCAGGTTCAAAATTTGGTCCGTACAAAACCAACAATACAACGCATACGTTCAATGTTGGCGGTACCATTGTTGAAGTGTATTTCAGCCCATCTGACGGCACCAACGCGAAGTTGCAGCATGCCATCGGGAGTGCGGATGCAGATATGTATTTCGGGGTTTATTCTTTCACGGTTGCAGCCGATGCCGATTCTATCGTCGACAGGATACAAAATGGTGTTTATACAGCTGGAATAATGGATCCAACGAGCAGTTCGTATCAGCCATACGCCATCCTGACTCCGGTGATGGGCAGCAATCTCATCAAAGACAATATTACGGGGCTTTATCATAACAAAATGCTGATTGTTGATCCGGCAGCTCCCAATTCAGACCCGCTGGTATTCACAGGCTCGCACAACTGGTCGTCATCAGCCGACACCAGGAATGATGAAAATTCGGTGATTGTTCACAATGCCACCATAGCCAATGTGTATTATCAGTCGTTTTACCAGAATTTTACTGATGAAGGAGGAACCCTTGTGAACCATACCGGGATTGAATCCGCTACAAAGCATTCATTAATTAAGGTTTATCCGAATCCCTGCAGCAATGTTGCAACCGTAAAACTTTTGGATGTTTCTGATAACAATCCTGCTGTGATTATGCTCACCGATGCCACAGGCCGCGAAATTCAACGCAGTGTTTTTTCGAATGGTGATTCATATCGTATTGACACGCATAATCTATCGGAGGGTTTATACTTCATCAGGGTACAGACTCGGGATGCAGTTGAAATCAGAAAACTGCAGGTTATCAGGTAAAAAGGATTTTGTAGTTGTTACTTGGGAGCTATCCGGATCAGATAAAAGGCCAGGATTCCGAAAATGATATTGGGCAACCACACGGCAAACAGCGGCGAGAGGGTTCCGAAAACGGCAAACTGAGTCGAAATCTGCATAAACAGGATATACGAAAAGGTAATGGCAATACCCAGCCCCAGATGCATACCAATCCCGCCACGTATTTTGCGGCTCGAAAGCGCAACACCGATGAGCGTAAGGATAATGCCGGAAATGGGAAAGGCAAAGCGCTTGTATTTCTCCACCTCATACTGTTTAATATTCTTGCTTCCCTTGAGCTTTTCACGTGCGATAAAAGCGCGTAACTGCTGGTAATTCATGGTTTTGATGTCTTCAATATCAACAACAAACTCGGCCGGTGTCATATTCATCATGGTATCCTTGCTTACACCTCTTGTGATCTTTTGTTTGTAGCCCGGTAAGAATGTTTTGCTATAGAAATTCTGAAGATGCCAGAAGTTTTTTGTCGAGTCCCAGACGATGCGGTCGCTGGTAAGTTTATAAACCAGGGTGTTGTCTTTGAATTTTTCCAATGTAAAACGGTTGCCCTGTTTTTTGGTTTTATCCCAGGTTTCAAGATACACGAATACACCAGCGTTAATCTGCATGTGTATATTCATGTCGCGGTTGGTAATCGGGTTTTTGTAGTATTTTTTTTCAAATTCGCGCAACCCGATATTGGTGATGGGAATCAGGAAGTTGGCCAGATAAATGGTGAGTAAAACCAGCACTGAAGCGGCAATCATATAAGGCCGCAAAAGCCTTCTGAAGCTGACTCCACCAGCAAGTATGGCAACAATTTCGGTGCGGGCGGCCAGTTTTGAAGTGAAAAAAATAACAGAAATAAAGGTGAACAGTGAACTGAACAGATTGATGAAAAAGGGGATAAAATTTAAATAATAATCAAAAATTATCGCCTTAAGCGGTGCTTGTTTGGTAAGGAAATCATCAATTTTTTCTGACAGGTCGAAAATGATTACAATGAGAATCAGGAGGGAGATGGAGTAGAAAAATGTGCCCAAAAACTTCCGGATAATGTAAATATCCAGAATTTTCAGGCCCGGAATACGGGGTAAATACCTGTTAATGTTAGCCCTCATAATTTGTTTTAACGTGTGATTGAACTGATTATTACTATTAAAGCCGCTGCTGGAGTTTTCCGGTCATGCTATTCTTCCAGTCAGCAAAAGTGCCGTCAAGTATCCGGTGCCGGGCTTCAGTCACAAGCCAGAGGTAAAATCTGATGTTGTGAAGGCTGGCAATCATGGGTGCAAGCATTTCGCCGGCAATAAACAAGTGGCGCAGATAGGCCTTTGAATATTGTGAGTCAACAAACGACAATCCGTTGTGATCGAGAGGTGAAAAATCTTTCTTCCATTTTTCATTCCTGATGTTGATGATGCCCTCCGAAGTAAAAAGCTGGCCATTCCTGCCATTCCTTGTCGGCATCACACAGTCCATCATATCAATGCCACGTGCAATGCTTTCGAGGATATTTGCCGGTGTGCCGACTCCCATCAGATAACGTGGCTTGTCGTAAGGCAAAATATCACACACCTCTTCGGTAATCCGGTACATGATTTCGGCAGGTTCGCCCACTGATAATCCGCCGATTGCGTTGCCGTCGGCATTGCAATTGCTGATAAATTCAGCCGATTTTTTACGCAGATCGCTGTAAACACTCCCCTGAACAATCGGAAACAGGCTTTGCTCATGGCCATACAATGGGGAGGTCTGGCTGAACCGTTCAACACATCTTGTAAGCCAGCGGTGTGTGAGTTCCATGCTGTTGAGGGCGTATTTGTAATCGCAGGGGTAGGGGGTACACTCATCAAAGGCCATCATGATGTCAGCCCCGATGATTCGCTGAATATCCATGACGAATTCAGGGCTGAAGGTATGTCTGGAACCATCAATATGTGACTGGAATACGACGCCTTCTTCCTTCAGTTTTCTGGTACCGGCAAGGCTGTAAACCTGATATCCTCCGCTGTCGGTTAGTATGGGTTTGTTCCAGCCATTGAAGCCATGCAGTCCGCCGGCTTCGCGCAGTACATCGGTGCCCGGTCTGAGATAGAGATGATAAGTGTTTCCGAGAATGATCTGTGCCAGGGTATCTTCTTTCAGGTCCCGGATGTGGACGGCCTTCACAGAACCAATTGTGCCAACGGGCATAAAGATTGGCGTCTGAATCTCTCCGTGACTGGTAAAAATGGTGCCTGCCCTGGCTTTTGAACCTGCATCGGCGGTATGTATGCTGAACCTCACAAGAATTTGCTTTAATGAATGGGGCTGCAAAAATACGCCATTTCCCTTTAATCTGTTTTCAGTAACTGAAATCCAAGTAAGCGAAGGATTTTAGGATACGAATCCGGATATTTGTGGATGACGGTTTCAATGATTTCACCAAATGACTTCATGATGATTTCGCGCGAACCGATACGTGATTGTTCCTGCCAGGCCTCAATTTCTGAGAGTTTTGTCTGTTTAAGGATCAGATCATCAATTATTGGCAACAATGACTGCCAGAATGCACACCCGAATTTTTTGTCGGCAAGTCCGAATTGCTGCAATCCTTCCATTAATTTCAGCATCCCATTTTTTTTGTCACTCAGGGTACCGGGCAGTTCATAGCCTTTAGGGGTGCGAACAATGCCAAAAGCAGCATAGTGGGTTTTGCTGTTATCCAAACCAAATTTTTCCTGAAGGTAAGCCTGTACAAAGTCAACTCCGGTTTCTATTTTTTTTTGAAACGAAATGATTTCGGGTTTTAATGGCTGCCTGAGAACATTTTTGACTTTAGCTGTTTTTAATTTTTTCAGTCCCGAAATTCCTTCTTCCAACATTTCTGAATATACTGAAGAAACTTCTATGGCCGGATATTTATTCAGGTTTTTCAATACATGAACTGCCAGTGTATACAAGCCATTGTCACCGGTTGGTATATTTTGTAAGTAATTCAGGGCAATAATATTGGATTCACCGGGCATGGCCTGGAATAAAATTAAGACATATTTTGTGCATTGTTTATACATGATTTTAAATGAAAATGTTACAGAAAATCCTTAGATTTAATTGGAGAGGTTGATAAATTTTGATAAGTTCCATTGAATGTACATCGCAAGGCTACCCGTTATTGGATATATTTGCAGCCTCAAATTTGGGTCAATGATATTTCCTCCGTTTGAATACAATCATCCGCTTATGTGGATGTATTTTGGTTTTCTGGGTGTTGCATTTATTCAACTCTTCTACTATTGGGGCATTTTCAGCAGGCTGGCTTTCTTTCGTTCAAAGCCGGAAACAACTGAGAAACCACCGGTATCGGTAGTGGTATGTGCAAAAAATGAGTACATGAATCTTCAGGAGAACCTTACCGGACTTCTTTCTCAAAACTATCCTGAATACGAAGTGGTTGTGGTGAATGATGCGTCTGATGATGATACCTATTACCTGCTGAAGCTGAAATCGGAAACACATAAAAACCTTTCGGTTGTTACAATAAATCAGAATCTGAATTTTTTTACCGGTAAAAAGTTTCCACTATCAATTGGAATTCGTTCGGCAAAGAATGGAATTTTGTTGCTAACAGATGCTGACTGTATTCCATCTTCGCCTGAATGGATCAGTGAAATGGTATCAAATTATCGGAGTAATACTGATATAGTTCTGGGTTATAGTGGTTTTATGCAAAGGGCAGGTTTTTTTAACCGTCTTATAAGATTTGAAGGGTTTTATACGGGTATGCAATATCTCTCATTGGCGCTTGCAGGCATGCCCTATATGGGAGTTGGACGCAACCTGAGTTACCGTAAGTCGTTGTTTTTTAAAAATAATGGATTTATTTCTCATTATAAAATCTCATCAGGTGATGATGATCTGTTTATTAATAAGGTAGCCAATAAACGCAATACTACGATTTCCGTTAATGAAAATTGTCTGACAAAATCTGAAGGCAAGTCGGGATTTTCTGACTGGGTTCGCCAAAAGAGACGCCATCTTACAACCGGACATTTTTACAGGTTTCCGCATAAGGTGGTTCTTGGAATGCTCTCGTTGAGTCAGTTTTTGTTTTATGGTCTTTTTGCTGCCTTGTTAATATTGTCTTTCCCATGGCAATTTGTGCTTCCTGTTTTTGGTTTAAGGCTTATCAGTCAGTTGTTTATAGTTAAACGCTGCATGAATGTATTAAAAGAACGCAGTTTTTTATTAATTTCGCCGGTTCTTGAAGTAATTTTAATGCTTTTAATACCACTTATAGCTTTAACCAATCCTTTTGTCAGGAAGAATAAATGGAAGTAGCGCCTACATTATCAGAAAAAGGAATTCGCGATTATCAGCTTGTGCAGCAGGCAATTGCCGGCGACAGGCGTGCATATGCTGAATTGTTGAACAATTACCGCGATTCACTCTATTTTCTGTTGCTCAAAATGACAAATGATACTGACGATGCCGAGGATCTGACGATTGAAGCATTTGGGAAAGCATTTAAGAATCTTCACCAGTATTCACCAACCTATGCATTCAGTACGTGGCTTTTTAAAATAGCTGCCAACAACTGTATCGATTTTATCAGACGAAAGAAAAAGTATTCATTTTCAATTAACCAGTCTTTTGCTGATGATGATGGCCGTGAAGAACTCTCTTCCAATATTCCGTCACTTGCCCCTGATCCTGAAGAAACCATCATTATTAAGCAAAGAGCCAAAGTTTTAAAACAGGTTGTTGAAAAACTTAAACCCCATTACCGTCTGCTGATCGAAATGCGCTATTATAAGGAATTATCGTACGAGGAGATTGCCACTGAACTTAACCTGCCACTCGGAACAGTTAAAGCACAGTTATTCAGGGCACGTGAATTTCTTTATCAGATATTGTACAATTCTACGGATAAATTTTAAACCAATCTCCTGAGTGGGCTGGACAGGATTTTGTAATTTTGCCAATGAATCAGCCCAATAAAAAATCACATATGCATCTCACTGAATTTCAGAAGTCAATTCTTCAGGGAATTCCTGAAACAATCCCCACTGCACATACTTTCGATGGAAGTGTTAACCATGCTCCAAAGCGTAAGGATATACTGAATGCTGCGGAAAAGGAACTTGCACTGCGTAACGCCCTCAGGTATTTTCCGGAAAACCTTCATTCTCAGTTAGCCCCTGAATTTGCCAATGAGTTGCTGAATTTCGGCAGGATTTATATGTACCGTTATAAGCCCGATTATAAGATTTATGCCCGCAGTATCTATGATTTTCCACATAAATCGGTTCAGGCGGCCGCCATCATGCTTATGTTGAGCAATAACCTGGATGAAGCTGTCGCACAACATCCTCATGAATTGATAACCTATGGCGGCAATGGAGCCGTTTTTCAGAACTGGGCCCAATACAGGCTTACGATGCAGTATCTTGCCCAAATGACAGATCAGCAGACACTGGTGATGTATTCAGGCCATCCGATGGGGTTGTTTCCGTCACATCCTGATGCACCACGTGTGGTTGTAACCAACGGCATGGTTATTCCCAATTATTCCAGACCTGATGACTGGGAGCGCTTTAATGCATTGGGTGTTTCGCAATATGGTCAAATGACGGCGGGATCTTTTATGTATATCGGGCCTCAGGGTATTGTACACGGAACTACCATTACCGTGTTAAATGCAGGCAGAATGATTGAAAAAAATCATGAAGGAATTGCCGGAAAATTGTTTATTACCAGTGGTTTGGGTGGAATGTCGGGAGCACAGGCCAAGGCTGCTGTGATTGCAGGAGCCATTGGTGTGGTGGCTGAAATTAACCCGAAAGCTGCCATCAAAAGGCATAGCCAGGGTTGGGTAAATGAATTATTTGACAATCTGGATGATCTTATAAAAAGGATCAGAGAAGCCAGCAAAAATAAAGAGGCTGTCTCATTGGCATTTATCGGGAATATTGTGGATTTATGGGAACGGATTGTGGAAGAAAATATGCACGTAGATATGGGTTCTGACCAGACTTCACTGCATAATCCATGGGCTGGTGGTTACTATCCTGCCGGTGTTTCATATGAAGAATCGAACAGGCTGATGTCAGAAGAACCTGGAAAATTTAAAGAATTGGTTCATGCTTCGCTCAGGCGTCAGGTGAATGCTATCAACATCCTAACAGCCAGAGGAATGTATTTTTTCGATTATGGCAATGCTTTTCTGCTGGAAGCTGGCAGGGCCGGAGCTGATATATTTAAAGCTGATGGAAAGTTCAGATACCAATCCTATGTACAGGATATTATGGGGCCCATGTGTTTTGATTATGGATTTGGTCCTTTCAGATGGGTGTGCTCATCATCTGATCCGGCTGATCTGCGCATGACCGATAAAATTGCCGGAGATATTCTTGAGGAAATGGCAAAAGATGCACCTGTTGAGATTCAACGGCAAATTTTGGATAATCTTCTCTGGATTCGTACAGCAGAGCAGAACCAGCTCGTGGTCGGATCGCAGGCCAGGATACTGTATGCTGATGCCGTGGGTCGTATTAAAATAGCCGCTGCTTTTAACAAAGCCATAGCAGCAGGTGAAATTTCATCTCCCGTGATTCTGGGTCGCGACCACCATGATGTTTCCGGTACCGACTCGCCCTTCCGTGAAACTTCCAATATTTATGATGGTTCATCCTTTACAGCTGATATGGCCATTCAGAATGTGATAGGTGATTCGTTCCGGGGAGCAACATGGGTATCCATTCACAATGGAGGTGGTGTTGGCTGGGGCGAAGTAATCAATGGTGGATTTGGAATGGTGCTCGATGGCAGTGCCGATGCTGAACGGAGGCTGCGGTCGATGTTATTCTGGGATGTAAACAATGGCATCTCACGCCGGTCATGGGCACGTAACAAGGAGGCCATATTTGCCATAAAACGTGCCATGGAAGCTGAACCCGGTCTCAAAGTCACACTTCCCAATCTGGTTGATGATACCATTATTCATTCAGCTTTTAATAGCTGATTAAACGGTTGGATAGCAAATTCAACACATTTTCTATATTAAAATTCAGAACCTTCTTCTTTATAAAACTCAGAAGGATCGGGATATCCATATTTTTCCATGGCTATCTTTTGCGGGAAAATATAATAAACAGCTTCTGCAGTTGTACAAAGTTTATGATCGCTGTTTAAAAGCTCAATTCCAATTGTTACCAGCCTGTGAGTTTGCTGAACAAGACGGGCTTTAAGGGTAATGATTTTTTGATCAGTGTAAACCGGATGCAAATACTTTATTGTGAATGATGAAGTTACACCACCGGTTTTGAGTTTAACCTGTATAAACCAGCTTGCAATTTCATCCATAAGGGTAGCTTGGATTCCTCCGTGAAGGATGTTCTGGTAACCGCTGTAGTTTACCGCTGGCTTCCATTCAGATATAATTTCTTCGTCTGCTTCAAAAAAATCCATTTTCAAACCAATTGGATTTTCGCTGGAACAGGCGAAACAGTTGAATCCCTTTTGATGTGTGTATGGGTTATTAATTTTGATCATTATTTTTATAGGATAGATAGTTATTATGTTTTGTGAAATAATGACAGTTCATCATAACAGGACGAAAATAAAAGCCCCCTCATTTTTGAGGGGGCTTTTGTATTAGCGGATGAGTGTTACAATACCGGATTGTGTCTTTTCAACACCCGGTGATGTTGTCCCATCGCCCTGATAGACAATCTTCCAAACATAAACTCCTGATGGGCATATTTCACCTTTCAGGTTCATTCCATCCCAGCCTGTTGTAATATCATCGGTCTGGAATACAAGCATACCGTTTCGTGAGAAAATGTACATCTGGAATTTGACAGTCAGGTCAGATGAGCGCGCCTGGAAAGTTTCATTTACTCCGTCAGAGTTAGGTGTGAAGGCTGTTGGCATCCAGATATAACCTTCGCATATCTGCACTTTGATTGTATCAATCACAGTACAGCCATTGTTGCTGACTTTTACCCAATAGGTTCCGTTTTCTTCAACTTTAAAATGCTGCCTGCGTGAACCATCCTGCCATTCGTACCGGTCACTTCCGGTGCCCTGGCCTGCATCAAGAATAACAGGTTCGCAGGTAAACAGGTACTGGTCTTCACCAAGATTGATGAATGGGGTAGGATGAACCGTAATGTTATAATTGGTTGAATCAACGCAACCTGAAGGAGAAGTTCCAATGATTTTGTAATTAGTTGAGAAATCAGGATTTGCTACAAATATCTGATCGCCGGCCTGAGTGATTCCTGTGGAAGGTCTCCAGTCGTAGGTCAAAGCACCTGAAGTGAGTATCACAAGTGACGAATCGCGGCAAATTGCTGTATCTGAAGGCATAAATGCAAGTACCGGCAGCGGATTGATCAGCAATGTGAGCGTATCCGTGTATATTCCGCAAGGAGCCAGACCCTGAGCACTCATTACCAGTTTAACGGTATCCTGATCAACAACATCATCGGTTCCGAGTGTATAGAGCGGTGTCAGACTTGTAGCATCATCGAATGTGCCCGTCCCGCTGGTTGTCCATACCACTGAGGTAAAGTTTTCGGCCCATGTATTGGCTATCTGGTAAGCGCCTGCTTCGCAGACCGAATCAAGACCGCCGGCAAACAGCGTTGGAGCAGGAACTACATTAATTGTGAAACTGGTACATTCAGAAACACCGCAATTGTTTTCATAACGGGCATAATAAGTGGTTGTGTCTGTTGGTGCTGTAATGCTTAAAGGATTACCAACGCCAAGTTCCAGACCACCACATGCCTGTGTAAACCAACGTAATGTATCTCCGTTTCCACCAACACCACTCAGATATACAGGTAAACCATAATCTGAACAGAATCCATTGGTATCTGCTGAAAGAACAGGAGGAGCAAATGGTTCATTTACAACAACTACAATGCTGTCCCAGGCTGATTGTCCGCAATTGTTTTCCCAGCGAACGTAATAAGTTGTTGTGGTATCAGGTGCAAACAAATTCAATGGTTGACCGGTAGCCAGATTGACATATGCACCACCTTCGAACTTATACCATTTGAGTGCCTGGCCGTATCCACCTGATGACATAAGCGTGATATCAGTCACAGTACCAGGACAGAAGTTATTGGTATCCACCGTTACAGAGGTAACAGGGAAGGGGATATCGACAACAATTTCGATTTCGGTACATTCGGTAACGCCACAGGTATTTTCCCAACGTGCATAATACTTGGTAGTTACCACCGGTGCCGGAATGGTGATGGAAGCACCTGTCCCAATTTCAAGACCGTTGCAGCTTCCCATGAACCAGCGCAGGGTATCACCCAGTGTGGATGTGGTATCACCCAATCCGCCGATTGCGGTAAGGGTCACATTGGCCACGGTTCCGGGACAGAAGAAGTTGGTATCTGCTTCAATATAATCAGGTTTGATGGCTTCAGGAATCACGGTAACTTTAACAGAATCACACTGTGTTATTCCGCAATAGTTTTCCCATCGTGCGAAGTAGGTTGTGGTAATGGTCGGCGAATTTACTACCAGCGTATCACCTGTTCCAACAACAGCCGTTCCGCAACCGTTTTTAAACCAGTTGATCTGATCACCATAACCGCCTGCTGCTACCAGTGTAAGCTGTCCGGGATCATTGAAACAGAAGAGCGTATCATCAGCGTATACCGAATCAACAGCAATAGGTTCGTTTACAACAATCTGTATTGAATCGCATGTTGATTCACCGCAGGGGTTGATCCATTTGGCAAAGTACCAGGTGGTGGTATCGGGAGCCGGTATTCTGAGTTCGGTGCCTTTACCTTCATAGGTTCCTGCGCATGAACCGCTGTACCATTTCAGCGTGTCACCCACACCACCAAATCCATTCAGGATGATAATTCCATTGTAGGCCTGACAGAAGTAATTGGTGTCAACGGTGAGCGTATCGGGAACAAGAGGCTGAGGGATTACATTGAGTATAAAGCTTGCACAGGCTGATTCACCGCAATCGTTTTTGTACTTGGCAAAATACGTTGTGGTTTCAGTGGGTGCATTTATCAGCAGCGTAGAAGGTGTTGTAGAATAGCCGATGAATGTTCCGGTACATGAATCCTGATACCAGTTCAGGGTGTCACCCGAGCCGCCAAAAGCTGTCAGCGTGATAATTCCGACTGTGCCTGAGCAATAATCGTTGTTATCAGCTGATAATGAATCAGGAGCAACAGGTAACGGGAATACATTGACCAGAATGGACTGACAGGGAGTCGTGTCGCAGGTATTCATCCAGCGTGCAAAGTAAGTTGTAATGGTGTCGGGAGCCGGAACGGTAATCTGATTACCCATTCCCAGAACAGCACCACCGCATGAGTCGGCATACCATTCGAGTTGATCGCCCGAACCACCGTATGATTTGAGGATGAGATCAGTATAGGTGCCTGCACAGAAATCATTGTGGTTCACTGTTACTGAATCGGGTTCCACAGGTTGTGGTCTGACGATTACTTCTATGTCTTTACAAGCTGAAGGACCGCAACCGGTTTCCCATCTGCCAAAATATGTGGTAGTTACAAGCGGTGCCGGTATTTTGAGCGGGTTGCCGGTGCCAACAAGTGTGCCACCGCAACTGGCCGTAAACCATTTGAATGTCTGTCCAAATCCGCCAACTCCGGTGAGTTGTATTGAATCCTGAACACCCGAGCAGAAATTGTTGCTGTCAACAATCACTGCTTCAGGAGCAATGGCAAAGTGGATAATATTTATCTGAATAGAATCGCAAGCGGTTATATTGCAGGTATTTTCCCAACGGGCGTAATACACTGTAGTATCTGCCGGTGAAGGTATCTGTAAGGATGTGCCTGTGCCAATTTCGGTTCCTCCACATGAGCCTGTGAACCAACGTACTGTGTTTCCTGAACCGCCAACCACCGAGAGGGTGATGTTTGGAACAGTGCCGGTGCAGAAGTTGTTGTGGTTTGAAACGATCGAGTCAGGAATGACGGCAAGCGGTGTAACCGAAGTGGATTGCTGTGTTGAGTCAGCACAACCGTTCGGATCAGAATACACGTACTTAATAATGTAAGGACCGCCAACCCCGGCAGTAGCCGGACTAAACAGACCTGTGCCATTTCCGTAATCCGTAACACCCGTTCCGGTGAAAGCTCCGTAAGGTTTGTGGCTGCCAACCAGAATTACAGGATTGGCATTTACACAATAGCTTGTGGCCAGTGTATTGAAACTTACAACAGGCATTGGATTTACAATCACCTGATAGGCTGTGTCTTTGGAACAACCGTTGGGATCAGTAAATGAATAGTGTATCATATATGGACCACCCACTCCGGCAGTTGCAGGATTGAACAGTGCTTTGCCGATATTCAGATCTGTGATGCCCGGTCCGGAGAACTCACCCATGGGGGCTTCACTGCCGGTAATGGTATCTATGGCTGCTTCAACGCAATAAGCTGGTTCGAGTCCGGTAATACTGATGACAGGAAGATCAATAACGAAAGTAGTATCGTTGAATGAGCCCTGACAGGCATTGTTGTCAATGTAAGTATAGGTAATCACATACGGTCCGCCTATTCCGGCCTGATCAGGATGGAATCTGGCCTTGCCGTTCAGCAGGTCTTCAATTCCGGGGCCTGTGAAGGAACCTTCCGGAACATGGTTGCCGGTGATTACATCAAATGCTCCGTTGATACAGTAGTTGTTTTCGAGGCCAGAGAAGGAAACAACCGGTAATGCATTGATGGTAACAGTCTTGCTCTGTGTATTGGCGCATCCGTTGTTATCGGTATAAGTATAGGTAATGGTATAAGGACCGCCAACACCTGCGGTGGCAGGATCGAAGGTGGCTTTACCGTTTGAAAGGTCAGTGATACCCGGTCCTGTGAAGGTTCCGAATGGTGCATGGTTGCCGGTGAGGGTTACTGCTGTTGCATTTACACAATACATGGGGTTTAGTCCTGTAAAGCTTACAACAGGCAATGACCTTACAACGGTAGTCTGTGTTTCGTAAGCAGAACATCCATTGGCATCATTGTAAGTGTAAGTGATAGCGAAAGGACCACCTGCACCGGCTGCCGAAGCATTGAAGTAGGCTGTTCCGTTGTTGTTATCGGTAATGCCGGGGCCACTGAAATGACCCAGCGGAACCATGTTGCCTGTGAGCGTATCCTGTGCGCTGTTCAGACAGTAACTGGTTTCAAGACCGGTAAATGAAGCAATGGGCAGGGCATTAACGGTTACGTTTTGGGTGGCGGTATTGGAGCATCCTGTTGGATCAGAATACTGGTATATAATGGCATAAGGACCACCTACACCAGCCATGGCAGGATCAAAAATGGCCTGACCCAGTCCGATGTTGGTAATTCCCATTCCTGTGAAGAAACCATTGGGAGCATGGTTACCCGTCAATACAACCGGAGTATGATTTACGCAATAGGCACTTGCAAGTCCTGCAAAAGCAACAACCGGCAGCGATGTTACAGTAACCGATTTGGTGATGGAGTTTTCGCAACCGTAGAGATCGGCATAAGTGTAGGTAACGGTATGTGTTCCAAGACCTGCTGTGGCCGGGTCAAATGTAGCCGTACCGTTGCCGTTGTCAGTAGCAGCACCCGTAAAAGTACCGCCTGGAGCCATATTACCTGTTAGGGTTACCGCAGCAGCATTGATGCAATATTTGGTGGCAAGACCTACAAAGTTTACGAATGGCAGGGCATGAACGTTGGTTTGCAGTGTTGAGTCCTTAACACATCCCTGAGGTGAAGTATACGTATACTTGATATTGTACGGACCTCCGACACCTGCAACGGCGGGGCTGAAATATGCCGTACCATCGCCATTGTTCACTGTGCCGGTACCGGTGAATGTGCCATTGGGTGCCTGACTTCCGGTAAGAAGCACTGCACTGTTGTTTACACAATAATCCGGATCAAGACCGTCGAAGAATACAACAGGCTCGGGATAAACTGTTACTGTAGTGAATGCACAGGGCGAAACAGCGCAATTGTTTTCCCAGCGTGCATAATATACCAGCGATGCGGCGGGAGCAGGAATGGTGATGGAAGTACCTGTACCTGCAATATTCGCACTGCCACAATAACCGGTATACCAGCGTAAAGTATCACCAATTCCGCCGACTGCCGTAAGCGTTATTGTGGGTATTGTTCCGGCACAGTAGAAATTGTTGCTGATATTGATCTGTGTTGGTTCAGTTGGATTGGGTTTAACTGTAATGGTTTGTGATGTACATGCTGAGGCACCGCAGGAATTTTCCCAATAAGCATAATAAGTGGTGGTTACCAGTGGCGGATCGATCAGAATGGATGGTCCGGTACCGATGACGGTTCCGGTACAACTGCCTGCTGTCCATTTCAGTGTGCTTCCAAGTCCGCCTGTAGCCGTGAGTGTTATAACATTGGTGGCATTGAAACAGATGGTGTCTTCTGTGGCTGTAATTGAAGTTACCGGTTGGGTAAGCGGGGTAACAGTCACCTGTATTGAATCACAAGGTGAGGCACCACAAACGGATTCCCAGCGGGCAAAATACCATGTTGTATCAACAGGTGCCGGTATGGTAAGTGGTGTACCTGTGCCAATCAGCAAGCCTCCGCATACATCGGAGTACCATTTTAATACTTCACCCTGACCTCCTGTGGAAGTGAGTGTAATATAAGCTGTTCCTTCGCATATTGGGTTCTGGTCAACAGATACCCCTGTCGGGGCAGTAGGTTCATCAACAACATGTACAGTTATTTCTGCACAGATGGAGGCTCCGCACTGGTTCTCCCAACGTGCATAATAAGTGGTTGTAGCGGTGGGTGATGGTATTGAAAGTGTTGCGCCGGTTCCTGCGAGCGTTCCTCCGCAACTTCCTTCATACCACGACAATACATCGCCTGATCCACCAACGGATGTCAGGGTGATGTTCCCGGGATCGGTTGTACAGAAATAATCGCGGCTTACACTGGCTGTGGTTGGTGGGGTGGGGAAGGGGAACTGGTAAGTAACAACAAGTGAGGTGTCGATATGACAGGCATTGAAATCATCGATAAATAACCAGTAGGTTCCTTCCGGAATATTTGTAAGGTCTTCAGTTTCTTCACCATTCGACCAGAGATAAGTATATGGTAATGTTCCTCCGCCAATCGTAGTATTGATGCTTCCTTCGGTTCCGCCAAAGCAGTAAACCGAAGAAACAACCGGTGGAGTAGGAACTGCAATCTGGTTCATACGGATCATAAAGGCATCATCACCACCTTCACTTGTAAGTGTTGTGCTTCCGAAAACAGCACTATTGGTGAACGAACCTCCGATTGCAAGATTTTTATCGCTTCTGAGTGCAATGGTCATAGCTGAATCAGCACCTGTGCCGCCTGCCTGTTGTGACCATACCAGATAACCATTGGTGTTGTATTTCACAACAAACATGTCGTTCTGGCCTGCGCTTGTCATGGTTTTGTCACCAACGATCATATTGTTTCTGAAGGTCCCTGCGGTATAGCTGTTACCCAAAGCGTCAACAGCAATGGCTTTTGAATTGTCAATATCGGTTCCGCCAATGCCACGCACCCATTGTGTGTTTCCATCACGGTCGTATTTGGCAATGAAGGCATCCTTGGCACCATTTGAATTAAGGTTTGCAACACCAAACGATGCAGTTCCTTCAAAACTTCCATTGAAATATATATTCTGTGAATAGTCAACTTTTACTGATCTTCCAAGGTCATTACCCACACCACCTGCTTTGCGTACCCATTTGAAGGTACCAGTCGGGCCGTATTTGGCGAGGAAAGCATCATTGTTTCCATTGGTTACCAGGTTGGTTGTACCAAAAGCGGCTGTGCTCTGGAACCTTCCGGTCATGATGGCATCGTCAGAAATATCCACAGTCACAGCATGACCAAAGTCTTCAGAAGTACCACCGGCCTGATTGGTCCACTGCATATTACCTGAAGGACTGATTTTACTCAGGAAGGCATCATCGCCACCAGCACTGATAATAGTAGAAGTTCCGAATGTTGAAATGCCCTGGAACGATCCTGTAACCCAGGTATAACCTTCATTATCAGAAAAGATTCCGTTACCCGAATCATCAAAGAATCCTCCGTAGTTCTTCACCCATTGGAAGTTGCCGTTGTTATCGTATTTGGCAACAAAGATGTCGCTGTTTCCGTTGGCAGTCACCTGTGTGGCATCAAAAAATGCCATTTCAGTGATAATACCAGTCAGATAAATATTCCCCAGCGAGTCAAGTGCAAGGTCTTTTCCCTGATCTTTCAGGGTACCGCCGGCTTGTTTAATCCAGCTCAGGTTGCCGGCACCGTTGTATTTTGCGAGGAAGATATCATCATCACCAAAACTTGTGAGGGTCTGGGTCTGGAAGTTGGCCGTACTCTGGAATTTTCCGGTTACATAAGTGTTTCCGTTCAGATCGGTTTTTATGGCTGTGATCATGTCATTTCCAAGTCCGCCCATGCGGAGTACATTGGTAATGGTTGTTGTATCCAACACATAATCAAGCACATTGGGCTGCATGATTTCGAGGGTTTTTCTTTCCTGACAATTGTTCTGGTCTTTGATAAATACAGTATAATATCCGGGATTCAGACTGCTTAAATCTTCAGTTGTCTGACCGGAAGCCCACAAATAGCTGACCGGAGCAGTGGCGCCTGTAAGGGTAAGGTCGATGGATGCATTTCCGGCACCAAAGCAGGTAACATTTTCTGTAACAGAACTTACAATGAATTTCTGAACTACAGTCAATGTGGCAATATCGCTATCAAAGAAACCGCAGGTCTGACTTGTTACACGGCAGAAATACTGCCCGTCATCGGCAAGGGCTATTTTGGCAATTGCATATGAATTACCGGTGGCCCCCGCGATAATTGTATTGTCGTGATACCACTGCAGGGTAATAAAATCACCCACAGCAGCCATATGGAAACTTACAGTATCGTCTTCGCAACGTGTTTGACTCAGGGGCTGTAAGGTAACTCCCGGAAGGATATTTACCCAGACATTAATGGTCAGCGTCCATGCATTTCCACAGGTGTTTGAAACATAACATTTGTATAATCCCCTGTCAGTGATGCCAATGGTTGGGAATGTCAGCGCTTTTGTTGTGGCTCCGGCAATAGCTGTACCGTTTTTGTACCACTGATAAAACAAAGAGTCACCGGTTACGCCAAAATCAAGGGTTACCAGATCGCCGGCACAAGCGTTTACGGCTGTTGGCTCAACGGTAATTACAGGAACTCTGTTAATGGTAACTTTAGCTTGCTGGGTCATGATGTTGCCGCAGCGTGTACTCATGTAACAAGTATAATTTCCGGTCTGACTGAACTGTATATTGCTGATAGAGTATGTGTTTGTGTTAGCACCCGGGATATCAATTCCTTCGAGTTTCCACTGATAGGCAATCGAATCACCAAGTGCTGTAACACTCAATGTAATGTTTTCACCGGCGCATGTTGACATGCCTGCAGGTTGCTGGGTAATAATCGGGGTTGTATTTACCCATATATAGACTGAATTGGAGTTAAGTGTTCCGCAGTTGTTCTGAACCCTGCAGTAGTATATCCCTCTTGCAGAATAATCAACCGGATTGTATTGCAACACATTTGAAGTAGCGCCAGTCAGTGCAACACCATCTTTAAACCATTGGTATTCAAGGAAGTCTCCTGTGCCGAGTACCTGTAATACAACATTGTCGCCGGCACAGGCTTTTTGATTCACTGGCTGCAAAGTGATTGCCGGTGGTGTATTCATATATAACTGTGCGGGCTGAGAGTTCACTGTTCCGCAGGTATTCCAGATATGGCAGTAATAGAATCCCATATGGATTGCTTTCACGGGATTGAAACTCAGGGTTGCCGTAGTTGCTCCCGGAATTGCAAAACCATCCTTGTACCACTGGTAGAACAAAGAATCGCCTGTGGCTATTACAACAAAACTTTCCACATTGCCTATACATGTCGAAATATTCACCGGTTGTTGGGTAATAACGGGTGCTATGTTCACGGTCAGGAAAGCTGTATCAGTGTAAATTATGTCGCAATTGTTAGAAAGCTGGCAGTAATAGGAACCGGTTTTAGCGAGAGAAATATTCGTAACTGTATAAGTGTCAGTAATGGCACCGGCAATAGGACTTCCGTCTTTATACCACTGGAAGTTAGGTAAAGCAGAGCCGGCTGCATTGATGCCAACCGTAAATACTTCTGTCTGACCAAGGCATGATGATTGACTTACCGGGTCAATAACTACACTTGGGTCAATGTTGGCATACAAATGTGCTGTGTCACTCACTACGTTTCCACATGTATTGTGAACAATAATATCGTAAACGCCTATACTTGTCAGCAATACAGGATTAATGTTATATACAGGATTCGTTGCGCCGGGAATATTCACACCTCCCTTTCTCCACTGATAGAATAGTGAATCGCCGGTAACACCTAAACTGAAGAAAGTCGGATCACCTACGCAGGTAAGCAAACTAAGTGGCTGTGCAGTAATTACCGGTGGAATATTGATGTTAAGATTTCCAATGGTAGTGAGTGCTGTTCCGCATGTGTTGTGAATATAACATGTATAATTGGCAGTATCGTTATAAGTTACCGGATTAAAGGTGATGGAACTTCCTGTTTGTCCACCCATATCAAAACCGTTTTTTCTCCATTGATAGAATAATGAGTCACCTGTAACAACTGTAGATATTGTTACAT
>CAZKCK010000046.1:0-23841 GCA_964550695.1 uncultured Bacteroidales bacterium
TTTGGTATATCATTTTAACTGTAATTTTACGGTTCCAAATACCAAATGTTTACAGTATGAAATCATTTTACAAACTATTCCTGATTGTTTTTACTTTTTATTTAGCGGCTTCAAAATCAGAAGCTCAGCAAACCCTTGCATCCGATACTGCCAATTATCCCTATTGGATTGAAATGATGCAGGATGAACGTGTCAACCTGAATGATGTGACCCGGGCTTTTGAAACCTACTGGAAAAACCGGCCAATAACAAAAGGTTCCGGTTATAAGCCTTTTAAGCGTTGGGAATACAATATGCGCAATGGCCGTGTATATCCTGATGGAACACGTAAGCCTCAGGATTACAACTGGAAGGCCTATACGGAGATGAAAAAGAATTCACGTTTAAGTACTGAAGGAAACTGGAGATCAAAAGGACCTGTTTATTACAGTTCAGGTGGTTACAAAGGACTTGGTCGTGTGAATGCCCTGGGATTTGATCCGGTTGATCAGAATATTATATATATCGGAGCCCCTTCTGGAGGTTTATGGAGAACCACTGATGGCGGGAATACATGGACCGGACTGACCGATAGTTTACCAACGCTTGGCGTATCCGCAATAATTGTTCATCCTGTAAATACTTCAACTATTTATATTGGCACAGGTGACCGTGATGGCGGTGATGCTTCAGGTTTGGGTGTGCTGCGCACAACAGATGGCGGAGCCACATGGGAACTCTGGAATAATGGAATGGGGAACAAAACAGTGAACCGCATGCTTGTTCACCCCAACGATGCATCTAAGATGTTCGCGGCTACGTCAGGAGGTATTTTTTATACCGCTGATGGCGGTGCAACCTGGACTATGACTTCGGCAGGGAATTATAAGGATATTGTATTTAAACCAAACGATCCTGCAACCATGTACGCCGCAAAAGATGGCAACTTTTATAAATCAACCAACAGCGGTTCAAGCTTTTCGCAAATCACCACTGGGCTCGCAAGTGGTCAGAGGGGTGTAATTGCTGTTACCCCTGCCAATCCGGCCTATGTTTATTTTCTTCAGTCAAAAAGCGATAACGGGTTCAAGGGCGTATATCGTTCTACCGATAGTGGTTCGAGTTTTCAGACCAGAAGTACTTCTCCAAATATCCTCGACTGGTCGTGCGACGGCAGCGGTTCAGGTGGACAGGCCTGGTATGATCTGGAAATTGCTGCCGACCTCAATAATGCGGATGTTATTTTTTCAGGTGGTGTGAATGTCTGGAAATCAATTGATGGTGGCCTGACCTGGCAAATCACAGGTCATTGGTATGGTGGGTGCGGTGTGGCAGAAGTTCACGCCGACCAGCATGTGTTTGAATATTCTCCTGTGAATAATAAATTGTACGTTGGCAATGACGGTGGTATTTACAAATCTGAAAATCAGGGCCAGACTTTCGAAGAAATTTCAAATGGCTTGGTTATCAGTCAGATTTACAAGGTTGGACAGGATGTAAGTGATTCCTTACACACCATCATAGGTATGCAGGACAATGGCACATCAACCACAATGGCAGGTGTTTGGAAAGATACACATGGTGGCGACGGAATGGAATGCATCATTGATTATGCAAATCCTTCATATAGTTATGCTACTGTGTATTATGGTGATATTACACGGCATTTTAATAATGGAGGTGATGTGAATATTGCCAGAAACGGCGCATTTGGCATAAATGAAGATGGCGACTGGGTCACACCTTATACCCTTCATTTGACTGATCCCACCAAAATGTTTATTGGTTACAAAAATGTTTGGAGAGGCAAAAACATCAGAGGCGTTCCGGTCTGGACTAAAATTTCTGATAATCTTGGAAATAATAATACCACCAATATGCGTATTGTTGAACAGAGTCCGGTGAATCCCGATGTGTTTTATGCAGCCCGCTGGGATAAAAAACTCTTCCGAAGTGATAATGTGAATGCTGATGTTGTAAACTGGATAACCATCGCTTTACCTTCCAATGAAACGCCCTCAGCCATCCGGCCAAATCCGTTTGATGAAAATCTTGTTTATATGGCATTGAATGGGAAAATTTATAAATCAGTGAACAGGGGCGATGCCTGGACCGATATCAGTGGCTCACTCCCCAATGTGGAATATACTTCAATTGCTTATTATAAAAACTCCCTCGAAGGGCTTTACATCTCATCAGATATTGGTGTCTTTATAAAGATTCCACCATGTCAGACTGGGTAAATTACAGTGCCAATCTTCCGGTTGATGCTTCTATACGCGAGATCGAAATTTGTTACAATGCAACAACCAATGAAAAAGACCTGATTACTGCCGGAACGTTTGGTCGGGGTGTATGGATGTCACCGGTATGGAGAATAAACCCGGATGCAGCTTTTGTTTCTGACATTACCATGGTACCAACCACCGGAGCGGTTCAGTTCAAAGATCTTTCGGCAGGAGTTCCCAGCAGTTGGCACTGGATATTTGAAGGAGGATCACCTGCAACTTCCACAGATAAAAATCCTGTTGTAAATTATAATACAGCAGGTACTTATGATGTAAAACTGGTAGTTGAAAATTCAGCAGGCAGCGATTCTGTGTTGTTCGAAAATTATATAACGGTAAGTTCTACTTTATTACCGGTTGCAGGTTTTTATTCCAGCAACACTGCACCATGTAATGGGTATAGCGTAAATTTTTATGATACTACCCAATTCAGCCCTACCTCCTGGAACTGGGAATTTGAACCCAATACAATTAATTTCTTAAACGGAACATCAGCCACTTCGCAAAATCCGGTTGTTCAGTTTAATCAGAATACTGCCTACAACGTTAAACTTACTGCCACCAACCCCAATGGTGCAAATTCGGTAACCCGTATGAATTATATTCATGTTGGGGGGTATTTAATTCCGTTTGAAGAAGATTTTGAATCTGGCCTGGATAGCAAATCATGGACAGTGGTAAATCCTGATAATGAAACTACCTGGGCAGTCAGGGATGTAAACGGGAATTCCGGTGGTTCAAAAGCAGCATACATGAACCTTTTTGTTTATTACCGCATGAACCAGCGTGATCAGCTTATTTCACCCACAATGAATTTTGAAGGATTCAGCAAGGTTTTTCTGTCTTTTGACCATGCCTATGCTCAGCGTTTAAATCAGAAAGATTCTCTGATTGTGTATGTTTCACAGAATTGCGGTGATACCTGGAAACGTGTATGGGCCAATGGCCCCAATGGCAGTGGAATTTTTGAAACAGCCCCCTCAACCAGCGACGAATTTATTCCGACAGTTGCTGACGACTGGTGTGGAAATGGCTGGGGTGCACAGTGTACTGAGCTCGACTTAAGCGAACTGGCCGGACTGTCAAATTGCAGGATTATGTTTGAATGCTATAATAAACTGGGTAACAACCTGTATATCGACAATGTGTTTGTGTCAAACTATGGTGTGGGTATTTCAGAAACCGAAAATACAGAGTTCACAGTTACACCAAATCCTTCTGATGGAAGATTTATCATTGAATGGTCAGGAAAGGGTGAAGCCACAATTGGATTGTACAATTCCGCAGGACAGCAGGTTTATAATACCAGGGCGAATTCCGGTACTGGAATTTTTACAAAAGAACTCAATCTGAACCAGATTCCTTCAGGGCTGTATTTCTTTAAAGTTGAAACATCCGAAAAAACCTATTATCAAAAAATTGTTATCCGTTAAATGACCGGAAAGGGCGGCTTAGCTGCCCTTTCCTATTTTAAAATATTGATTTACTGAGCGAAATGAAAAAGGGTTTACTACTCATTGTTGCGATAATTATAACATTTCAGGCAATTTCCGGAGGATGGAGAAAACAGGAAATGGAAGTGAAAGTGAGGATCGAAAAACAGACTGATTTAATTCTTCTGAATAGATCCACCTCAAATTTTGATGCACCTGCAGGTATTCCTGGGTTTGCAAGAGCCTATGTAGTTCCTGAAGAGTATAAAAGTTTGGTGCTTACCGGATTACAAACCGAAGTCATCATATATGATCTCAATAACTATTACAGCAATTTTTGGAATGCAAAAGTTCCCTCAGGGTATTATACTTACGATCAGGTCATTGCCATCGCTGACAGTTTGGCAACTAATTTTCCGTTAATTTGTCAGAAGATAATTATTGGGACATCTGTTGGAAACCGGCAACTTGCAGTTTTAAAGATCAGCGATAATGCAATAGTTGATGAAAATGAGGCAGAGATTTTTTTCGAGGCGGGAATTCATGGAGATGAGGTAGGGGGAACAGAAAATGTAATCCGCTTTGCCCGTGATATTTGCAGAGGATATGCTACAAATACGCAATACCAGAACATGATTAATTCTCATGAAATCTTTTTGTATCTGATGGTCAACCCCGATGGACGCATAAGCATGAGCCGTTACAATGACAATGCTGTGGATATTAACCGTGATGGTGGATATATGTGGAATGGAGAGGGGAATAGCTCCGGCCCGTTTTCACAGATTGAAACAAAAGCACAACGTGATTTTGTGTATGGCAACCAGTTTACGGTCTTTACGGATTACCACAGCGGCACTGAATTTATTTCTTATCCCTGGAGTTACCGGCCTGATGCCACTCCTGATAATTTGCATATCAATCAGTTGGCCGGAGTATATGAATCCTCCTCCGGTTATATAAATATACCCTATGCTCAGGGATATAGCGGTATGTATCCAATCAACGGAAGCACAAAGGATGTCAATTACGGCGTTATGAGTTCAGTCAGCTGGTCAATCGAAATTTCAAATGAAAAGCAACCTCCTGCTTCACAGATATATTCTTATTACAACAAGAATAAACCTGCAATGATTGCAATTACAGAACGCTGCGGATACGGTATTTCAGGAGTAGTTACTGATTCTGTCACCGGTGTTGCTGTTCCTGCTTTGATTTATATTAACAGTTATTACCCGTGTTACAACGATCCTATTGTGGGTGATTATCATAAATATCTTTTAGCAGGTAGCTATACGGTGAAAGTGGTGGCCAACGGGTATAAAACCAAAACCGTTTCAAATGTGGTGGTTCCAACAAACGCCACAGCAATCGCCAATTTTCAATTAGCGCCTGAATCAGGCAATTATGGTTACAAGGTGGCTATTTGCTATATACCCAACAATAATTTAAATGATGAAGGAAAAACTTATGCAGCATTAGGGCCTCCTGATTACGTTAATTATTCACTTGGTCGCAACGGATATATCATCGTTGATATGAAGGATACTATTTTCAACGGCAACGGCAACGATTTTAAGATTTTTGAAGGTGATGGCAGCCCCGAAGGATACAGCGTTTATGCTTCGCTGTCGATGGATGGTCCATGGACCCTTGTTGCCGATGGTACCGGTAGTCAGGAGTTTGACCTGCCTGCATCTGTTACAAATGCCAGATTTTTGAAAATCAAAGATGATGGTGACGGGACGTCTGTTATTGCCGACGCCGGATTTGATCTGGATGCTTTAAAAATATTATATACTCCTGTAAATGCACAGTTTACAGCAAGTACCAACATGCCTTGCCTGAATGAAGTTGTCAACTTTTTTGATGGTTCTTCCGGTAATCCAACCTCCTGGAACTGGACCTTTGCAGGCGGTAATCACGGTGTATCAACCGTTAAAAATCCTGTTGGAATAACTTATTCTTCCACTGGCTTTTATGATGTGGTTTTAACAGTTTCTGACGGAACATCGTCAAGTACCTTAACCCAAACTGCCTATATTGGGGTATACGGAAGTCCTTTAGCCCCATCAAAACCTGAGGGCGATTCCGTTTTATGCAAAGGAAGCCAGACCATAGAATATGCTACCACCGGGCAGGCCAATGCCACGGCATATCAATGGCAGCTATTGCCATCATCTGCCGGAACAGTTTCGGGTACCTGGACGTTGGGAACTGTTCAATTAAATCCAGATTTTACCGGTGTTGCAGAGCTGAGTGTTATGCAGATCACGAATTGCGGACAAAGCAGTTTTTGTCAGCCACTCACGGTTGAGGTTTTGGCAAACCCTGTTGTAAATCTTGGAAGTGATTTGGTTGTGCCTGCAAGTCAGTTAGTTACTCTTGATGCCGGAAATCCTGGTTCATCATATTTATGGAATACAGGCGAAACTACCCAAACGATTGTTGTCGACAGTAGTGGGATTGGCGTAGGATCGGCTGATTTTGGTGTTACAGTCACCAACAGTTCTGGTTGCTATAGCTCTGATAACATTATGGTTACGTTTTCAATTGATATTGGATTGGTTGAGCAGGATCATGCGGGTTTAAATGTTTATCCCAATCCGGCATCTGATTATTTAATGGTAAATGTGTTGAATATGGATATCGGTGCTTCAGTGTTTTTACTCAATGCTGAAGGCAAATGTGTCCAAAAATCTACCCTTACCCGGACTGAGGGCAAATGTGGATTGAATATAAAAGACCTGCCTCATGGAGTGTATTTGCTGAGAATTGTTTCGGAAAAGAAGATGCTGAATAAAAAAATTGTCATTCATTAAGCAACAATTTGAACCCGGTAAAGGGGGATAATTACAATTCTTATTTATCAAGAATCTATACAAATTATTTTATAACTTATTAATTGATAATATTTTATAGATTATTTTATTAAAATTTTTGAACCTTCGCAATGGGTCTGGATGAATTATCGTTAAAAGAGTTAAATTTGCCAGTCGTTTGATTTTTCATAAATAGCGAGAGTGTATGACAGCTAATACAGATGTTGCTCAAAAAGTTGCAGGTTATCTTTTACAGGTTAAGGCAGTAAAACTTAGCCCTACAAAACCGTTTACCTGGGCTTCAGGTTGGAAATCACCCATTTATTGTGACAACCGTGTAACTTTGTCGTATCCCAAAATCAGAACTTTCATCCGTCAGGAATTTACCCGGCAGATTACCGATGAATTTGGGGTGCCGGATGTTATTGCAGGTGTTGCAACCGGTGGTATTCCGCAGGGAGCTCTCGTAGCTCAGGAATTGGGAATTCCGTTTGTGTATGTCAGACAGACCGAAAAAAAACATGGATTAGGCAATGCCATTGAAGGTGTTCTTGAAACAGGGCAATCAGTCGTAATTATTGAAGATTTGATATCAACCGGCGGGAGCAGCCTGAAGGCTGTACAGGCTATACGTGATGCAGGTTGTACGGTCAAGGGAATGGCTGCTATTTTTACCTATGGTTTTCAGGTAGCCGAAGATGCTTTTAAAGAAGCCAAAGTGAACCTTCTGACGTTGTCAAATTATGAAATACTTGTTAAACAGGCCCTTGATGAAAACTTTATCACCAAAGCTGATATTGAATCTCTTGGCAAATGGAGAGAAAATCCGGCTGAGTGGGGACTAAATCTCTAAAATAATGACTATAATTTCAAGCAATGTTACCGGAATAAATCGTTCCGCTGAATACGTTTATAAATACCTCATCAACCTTGAGCAATTCCGTGAATCATTACCCGAGCAGGTTACAAATTACAGGGTTGAAGGAAATAAATGCTCTTTTACGATTCAGGGGATGGCTGATCTTTCACTCATTATCTCCGAAACTATTGCGAATGAGAAAGTTATTTTTGCAAATGCAAATGACAAACCATTCCCCTTTAATCTGATTTTCAAGATTAACAGCATTGGTGAAAACAGCAGTAGCGTGATGGTATCCTTTGAAGGTGAACTGAATCCGATGATTATCATGGTAGCCAAAGGTCCACTCCAGAATTTTGTAAACATGGTGGCCATGCGTTTGGCAAATTTGTAACACGGTTAACAGCTAAATTAGATAATTTATTATGATTCAGTGCTATAGTTACTGGTTGTTAAAACTGGTATAAATAAGCATGCTTTTTTTTTAATCTTCGGGGTTTTGTAACTTTGCACGTTACAACTAAAAATAACCACCCCGATTCGTAAACATGGGAAAGCTCTACAACAGGCTGATGGAAGATGTCAGGTTTCAGGAAGGCTTAAAGTCCTGTATCAACTGTGGTACATGTACGGCCATTTGCCCGGCTGCAGCCTTCTATGATTATGACCCCCGCCGTATTACCAATGACCTGCATTCAGAAAGTGATGAAGTGATTGAAGGATATCTGAAAGGCGAGACAATTTGGTTTTGCGGTGAGTGCATGTCATGCAAAACAAGATGCCCACGGGGAAATACACCCGGCCTGTTGATTATGGCACTCAGGTCACTCTCTCAGGATACCGGTTTTTTTGTTGAATCAGCCAGAGGCCGTCAGCAGCTTGCGATTAAACGCACCGTTGGCGAATGGATCCTGAAATACGGTTATTGCCTTTATCCTGCTGAAATTTCTGTCGAAATGCACCCTGAGCAGGGGCCTGTATGGGATTGGCAACAGACGCACCTTGCCGATGTTTTTGAACGGCTTGGCGGAAACCTGAATGGCGACGGTCCCGGAATTTTACGAAAGATTCCGGAAGAAGCCCTTGATGAATTGCGCTCCATTTTCAGGGAAACAGGCGGGATGACCCGCTTTGATACCATCGAGAATTGTTCTGAAAAAAAAGCTGCAGAACTGGGCATTGAATTTGGCAAAGGTACTGACAATGAATATTTCAGGCACATTTATTCTCATAACCCCAATATACCAGGTACATGATGAACGAGGGAAAATTACGGATTTGGCAGGAATATCAGAAGGAAATTGCAGATGATAACTACTTTTATGTCAGAAGTTGTGTCCGGCAGAGTTTTTTTCCGGGTTCAGAAACTGCATTCTTACGAATCATGCGCGATGTCTTGCATAAAGATGTTTATGAACATGCCTGCCACACCACCTGTACCGGAATAGGATATCATTCTGATATTATCCCGATCGAAACCACAATGACGGTCATCGCCCGGCAATTTGCACTGATGACTGAAGCCGGCTATACAAATTATGTCCCGTCGTGCATCACTTCTTTCGGGCTGTACACTGAAATTCTTGAAACATGGAAGCATTTCCCTGAAACTGAAGCCAGAACCCGTGAATTTCTCAGAAAAGCAACCGGGCGTGATTTCAAAATTCCACAAAATCTTGCCCATGCAAGTGACCTCATATTTAAATTCAGAAAGGAAATAGCTTTAGCAGCCAAACATCGGCTTATAAATACCTTTACAGGCAAGCCATTGAAAGTTGTGGAGCATATTGGTTGCCATTATGCCAAAATGTTCCCGTCCAAAGGAGTGGGAGGGGCGGAGTACCCATACGTGTTGGCCGGAATGATTGAAGAATGGGGCGGTGAAGTGGTTGATTATCCTGAACGCCGTCATTGTTGTGGTTTCGGTTTCAGGCAGTATCTGGTTCAGGCGAATCGCGGATATTCTGTTGCCTGTTCACATAAAAAATTTGAATCCATGGAACCCTTTGAGCCTGACATGATCATAACCAATTGCCCCGGATGTCCGTATTTCCTTGATCGCTGGCAATATGTGATCAGTGAAATGGAAGGAAAAACCTATGGAAAGAACAATCAGGGAATTCCTGTTTTTACTTATGAGGAAGTTGCCGGACTTGTACTTGGCTTCGATCCCTGGGATCTTGGTCTGCAGGTACATCAGGTCCCCTGCGAGCCGGTTCTGGATAAAATGGGTATCTCCTATAATCCTGACAAAAAGTACCTTGGGGTACATGGAAAACAATTGGGCCGACCTGAAAATCCGACAATACTCCGACAATATTAATCAAACAGTTAATTCAATAGTCTTTAATTTGATTCATAAACCCGAAGCAGTTTTAAACATGTTTTCTAAAATAAATCAACTTACATGAAACATAATGTGGTGGTTATCGGTGCCGGAGCTGCCGGTCTTGCTTGTGCTTCCACACTGAATGACCTTGGAATTGATGTGGTTTTGATCGAAAAGGAATCTTCCTTAGGTGGCAATCTGAAAAACTGGCATGCACTTTTCCCGGAAAGAAATTCTGCCTCACCGGTTCTTAATCAATTGATCAGTTCTGTGAATAATGGCGTTAAAGTTTATTTTGATTCCGAAGTTATAGCGGTACGCAAGACTCAAAATGGATTTATTCTTGATACTGATACTACGACAAAAATTGAATGTGAGGCAGTTGTGTTGGCTACAGGGTTTAAACCTTTCGAGGCCTATCGCAAAGAGGAATATGGGCATGGTATTTATAAAAATGTACTCACTTCTGTTGAACTTGAATCGATGTTTGATGATCAGACCTTGTTGTCAGATTCAAACGGGAAGGAACCGGAGAAAATCGCACTTGTACATTGTGTGGGATCACGTGATGAAAAAGCCGGAAATCATTATTGCTCTAGGGTTTGTTGTGTTACCGCTGTAAAACAGGCCATTGAGTTGAAAGAGCGGTTTCCGCATGCAACGGTCTATTGTTTATACATGGATTTACGCATGTTTGGCAGGCAGTATGAGGAGTTGTACCGCGAAGCTCAGGAAAAATACAAGGTGCAATTCATAAGGGGAAGATTATCAGAAGCTTGCGAAAATCCTGACCAGACGGTACTTTTAAAAGTGGAAGATACGCTGGCTGCCAGGCAGCTTCGTCTGTCGGTTAACAAATTGGTTCTTATGGTGGGTATGGTACCTTCTACCTCAACAATAAAACTGGGCCGCATGCTTGAACTGGATTTCGGAAGCGACCGATTTATCAACACTTTAAGCAATCATACCGAATCTGCTATAACCCGGCAGCCGGGCATATTTGTTGCCGGTACATGTACCGGGCCAGCCAGCATACCTGATGTTGTATTAAGCGGCAGGAGTGCTGCTCTGGCAGTTAAAAAATATCTTGATAATCTGAATAATTAATAAAGTAAATGGCTGGTTTTGGATTTAACATACATAAAGATAGCCAGATAGACCTGAATAAGGCAGATCTGCGCATTGCTGAATATGTATTGGCCCAGGAACCAACCTTTGGTATTTGCATGGCATGTGGAAGTTGCACTGCTACCTGTTCAGCAGGCCATTTTACAGATATTAATTTTCGAAAAATGCAGGCGGATCTGAAACTTGGAATTTTAAAAGATTTAAAGGAAACTATATCAGCCTGCATGCTGTGTGGCAAATGCAAACTGGTATGTCCGCGCGGCGTTCATACCCGGAATATCTTGTTGAGTATTTACAAAGCATGCGAAATTTTTGAGTTATGAGCTTCAATCTTTTTGTACTGCCATTCAGCCTGGGACTTGCATTTTTATGCATCTACCTTTTTGTTTATTACAGGAAGTTAATCAGTTCATTGCCATCCGGCGAATTTGATAAAATAAAAAGGGGTGTTTTTACGATTAAATCCTTGCAAGCCCTGCATGAAGTTTTTATGGAGAGTTTATTACACCGGAAAGTGTTCAAAAAGAATAAACTCCTGGGATACATGCATATGAGTTTTGCTTTGGGATGGTTTCTGCTCATCGTCATGGGGAATGTTGAATCGCGTGAATTTAGTATGGCCCATGTGAACCCGCCGTATTACCCGATTTTTTTAAAATTCTTCATGCACGACACAAAAGTGCTTTATTTTGAGGTGTATACGCTTCCGGGATTTTTTCGGTTTATCATGGATTTCCTGCTCCTATTTGTCTTATCAGGGCTTATTCTGGCAATAATTAAAAGGTTCCGTTCGGCCTGGTTTGGTATGCGGTCAACTGCAAAACTCGGTTTTTTTGATAAGGCGGCCCTATACTGTCTTTGGTTAATTTTTCCGTTTCGATTACTTGCAGAAAGCATTACTGCGGGTATTTATGGTTCAGGTGGTTTTCTCACAGGGAGTTTGGGCGATGTTCTGGCTCTGATAATTCCGCTTAAACCCTTTTTTATGCCAGCCTGGTGGGCATACTCTATGGTTCTGGGGGTATTTTTTGTCTGTCTGCCCTGGTCGCGGTACATGCATATCCCAACCGAAGTCATTCTTATTTTTTTACGGAAATATGGAGTCAAGGGAAGTGAATTGCTGGATGCCTTTGCTGAGCTGGGAGTAAAAGCCTGTTCAAGGTGCGGAATATGTATTGATGTTTGCCAGATGCATACATATGGCAAAAACAATCAGACGCAGGCTGTTTATTTCCTTCAGTCTCTGCGCAATGGCAATCGCGACAATGATATGGCATTTAACTGTCTTTTTTGTGACCGTTGCACAAATGTATGTCCGGTTGGAATAGAAATTACTTCAATCCGGCAGGCACAAAGGGCACTACTAAATCAGTCATCAAAAGCTGGAACTGGGTACAAGTTCATTGCCAATCAACCTGTTGTAAAAGCTGATGTACTTTATTTTGCCGGTTGCATGGGGCATCTTACACCTTCAACCAGCCGTGCCGTAGCCAATATCCTGACCAAAGCCGGAATTTCATTCAATTTTGTGGATACCGGTGGCAGTATTTGCTGTGGACGTCCGCTCCAAATGGCCGGAAGGTATAAAGAAGCCGAGGCTCTTGCAGATCAGAATAAAGCCATATTCATGCAATCAGGAGCACATACATTGGTTACTTCATGCCCTATTTGCCTGAAATCATTCACCGAAAAATACAATCTGCCTTTACGTGTATTGCATCACAGCCAGTATATTGAAGAGCTGGTAACAAAGCAACTGATTCATATTGAATCAACTGATTTACATGCCGTTTACCATGATCCGTGCGAACTCGGGAGAGGTTTGGGTATTTACGATGAGCCCCGAAATCTTATCAGCAAATGCTGTGATTTAAAATCCTCGGTAAACGAAAAATCAGACGCATTTTGTTGCGGTGGCAGTCTGGCTGATTTCAAATTATCAGGGCAGGAGCAACAACAAATTGTAAATGATCTGGTAAAAGATCTCGAATTAACAAATGCAGGTTCCATAATTACCGCTTGCCCGCTTTGCAAGAAAACCATTTCAGGTCAGGCAAATGTTCCTGTGATTGATATTGCTGAATTGGTTGAAAAGCGGCTTGTTTGAAAACTTTTATAACAGGCTGATTCTGTGCATAATATTTTTGCGCAACTCAAATCATAAATTCAATTTCCTTTACATCGCAAAATAGCTGTACACCTGCCTGTGTTTCAATTTTTAACCTGCCATATTCATCAATCCCTGTAATTACGGCTTCGGTCAGTTTGTCATCAATCCTGAACAATGCTGATTCACGCAACCTGTATAAGCGTTGCATATACAATTCATGAATCAATTCTGATTGCCTGGTTTTTACTTTGGTGGTAAGTTCAATAAGATTAAGGACAATGTTATCCAGAATATTCTGGCGATCTGTTTGCCGGCCAAGTTCATTTTTGACAGAAGTAGCATTGGGAATTTCTTTGCTGAAGCTGGTTTGGTTTACATTCAGTCCAATCCCTGTGATGCATGAACTTATGCAGTTATTCATGATGTTGTTTTCGATCAGGATTCCTGCTATTTTATGATTGTTGACAAAAATATCGTTAGGCCATTTTATTTTGACAGTGGCCTCAGGCATTATTTTTTCTAAAACCAATGCAATTGATACAGATACAATCTGTGTGATGATAAATTGTTGCGAAGCCTGAATAAAACCGGGGTAAGAAATTACCGAAAAAAGCAGATTTTCAGCATGATTGCTTTCCCAGGTATTCCCGGCCTGCCCGCGACCTGATTCCTGATATTCAGTACTAATAACCGTCCATTCAGGTGGTTGCGACTGTTGCAACAACTTTTTTGCTTCGGTGTTGGTTGATGTGGTATGAAGGAGTTTTATGTGTGTAACCAAAATGTTTTATGATTTATTTAGTATAGTTTTATCTCATTCTTTTTAATCCGGCTCTGAATTCATTCGAAAGTCTCACTGAAACTTCTTTAAAGGAACCCATTCCGTTGATTTTAATTACGCCATGTAGCTGATTGTACTTTTCAATAACAGGAACAGTTTTTAATTCGTGTTCCTGAAGTCGTTTTACAATTTTCGAAGTACTTGTATCATAAGGCATACATCTTTCAGTTTTGCTTCTTTCATCAAGGCGGTTAATCAGTTCAAGCGTAGGCACTTCAATTTCGATCACCAACGAAATGGGAGAATTGTGTTTCTTCAGCAAACCATCAAGTATATACGACTGAACCAGAGTTCTTGGGAATCCCTTAAAAATAAAACCTTTAACATCTTTTGAATGTACAAGCCTGTTCTCAATAAGTTGCACCACAATTTCATCCGGAACAAGCTGACCATTTTCATACAGGTCGGTGATAATTTTACCGGTTTCTGATTGGCTTTTAATTTCATTTTCAAGCATTTCTCCGGTTGCCACATATTCAAGCCCGAACTCGGCAGCCATTGCTTTTCCCTGAGAACCCCTGCCTGATCCCGGATAGCCGAACAACACAACATTAAATAGTTTTTTACTCAGCTCATTCTTAATGATTTGCTGTACCTGATTTGTTACATTTTCTTTTAAATTATTCCCTTCCACATTATAATACAATCCACGCTCCTTATAAAATTTCAGCACAGGTAAGGTCTTCTCATTGTATTCTTTAAGCCTGTTTTTTATAACTTCCTCCACATCATCATTCCTGCCTGAAGTTTTCCCTCTGTGCAGTAACCTGCTTATTGAAATCTCTTCGGGAACATTCAGGCTAATCAGGCAATTGAGTGATGTATTCATTTTAATCATCAGTCCTTCAAGAATATAAGCCTGAATATAGGTTCTTGGAAACCCATCAAACAAAAATCCTTTTGAGTCCGGATTTTCAATAATTGTCTGTTCAATAATCTGAACAATAATCTCATCCGGCACCAATCCGCCCGCTGCAATAATACTTTGGGCTTCTATTCCTAATTTTGTCTGGCCGGCAATTTCCTTGCGAAGGATATCACCTGTTGAAATATAAAAAAGCCCGTATTCTTTGATCAGGATTTCTGACTGTGTACCTTTTCCGGCTCCCGGAGGTCCAAATAATGCGATATTTAACATTGGCGGATTGTAATTGGAGTTAGCGAAAAAAAACCGAATGCTTTTCAGGAAATAAAAGAGTAAATATAAGGATTATCATGAAACATTGGTATTCATAATTAGAACAGTTTGCCAAAATTGCTTAATTTTGCGTGTTTAAGCAAATTTATTTTAATGGCAAAACGAAAGAGATTTACTGATGATGAAACCTTGGTGAACTGCATTGTAAATGCAATGCAGGAAAAAAAGGCCCGACAGATTGTTACGATTAACTTTGAAAAGCTGCAAAATAGTGTCAGCGACTATTTTATTATTTGTCATGGTGATAACACACCTCAGGTTCAGGCAATTGCTTCAGGCGTTGAGTTCAATGTCCGCAAGGAAGTGAGCCTGCATCCTACCTCAGTTGAAGGTGTTCAGAATGCGGAATGGATTTTGATAGACTTCGGCAGCGTGGTAGTTCACATATTTAAGGAAAGCGCACGCAGGTTTTACCATATCGAGGATCTTTGGGCTGATGCCGATTTTGTAAAGTATCCCGAAGTAGGGTAAACATATTTAACTCATTATTAATTAATAGTTTGAATAATGTCTGAAAAAGATCCCAACATAAAAGATCAAAAAAGTCAGGAAAACGATTCTTCTGATAATCAGTCAATGAAGAGAAAAATAATGAATCCTTTTTCTCAGGGCAACGGCAAAGGAAAATTTAATTTTTATTGGATTTATGGCATTTTACTTCTGGTTTTTTTAGGTCTCCAGTATTTTAATTTTAGCGAAGGACCAAAGAAAACTACCTGGGGTGAATTAAAGAAACTGTTTGAATCCCAGAAAATTGCAAAAATCAACCTGGTCAATAAGGAATTTGCGGAAATATTTCTTAAAAAGGGGACCGGACAAAGTGGCAGTAAAACTAAATTTAAACCCGAAGAGCCAGACCTCGTTTACACCATAGGTTCAGTTGAATCATTTGAAAAACAGGTTACTGAAGTTCAGGCCAATTTACCCCCGGATGCAGTGGTTTACATTGAACCGGTTAACCGTAAAAACTGGGGCGGCGATATTTTTAATTTTATCTGGCCGTTGCTTATTCTTGTAGGCCTCTGGTTTTTGTTGATGCGTATGATGAACCGTGGAAATGGCGGAGGACAGATTTTTAACATCGGCAAGAGCCGGGCGCAATTGTTTGATAAGGATACACATGTAAACATAACTTTCAGTGATGTGGCGGGGCTTGAGGAAGCCAAAGTCGAAATAATGGAAGTAGTTGACTTTCTGAAAAATTCAAAAAAATATACAGAACTTGGCGGAAAAATTCCAAAAGGCGTACTGCTTGTAGGGCCTCCGGGAACCGGTAAAACATTGTTGGCTAAAGCTGTTGCCGGTGAGGCAAAAGTCCCGTTCTTTTCATTGTCAGGCTCTGACTTTGTTGAAATGTTTGTGGGCGTTGGTGCTTCAAGAGTTCGGGATCTGTTTAAACAGGCCAAAGAAAAGGCACCATGTATTGTATTTATTGATGAAATTGATGCTGTGGGCAGGGCCAGAGGACGGAATGCCCTTACCGGTGCCAATGATGAACGTGAGAATACACTAAATCAGCTTCTTACCGAAATGGATGGCTTTGCATCAAATACAGGTGTCATCATCCTTGCGGCTACAAACCGCGCCGATATTCTTGATCGTGCATTGCTCAGAGCCGGCCGTTTCGACAGGCAGATACAAGTTGAACTTCCTGATCTTGAAGAGCGTAAAGCAATCTTTAAAGTACATCTGAAACCATTAAAAGTGGATGATTCGGTTGATCTTGATTTTCTTTCACGGCAAACACCCGGGTTTTCGGGTGCCGATGTGGCCAATGTATGCAACGAAGCTGCACTGATTGCTGCCCGCAACAATAAACATGCAATCAATAAGCAGGATTTTATGAATGCGATTGATAGAATTGTTGGTGGCCTTGAAAAACGTAACAAGCTTATAACTTTTGATGAAAAGAAGGTAATTGCATTCCATGAATCGGGTCATGCTGCTACAAGCTGGCTTCTTGAGCATGCCCATCCGCTGGTAAAGGTTACCATCGTACCCCGCGGCAAAGCATTGGGTGCCGCCTGGTACCTTCCTGAAGAACGTCAGATTACGACTTTTGACCAGATGTTTGACGAAATGACTGCAACGCTTGCTGGCAGAGCTTCCGAAAAAATTAACTTTGGCCGTGTATCTACCGGTGCCCTGAATGATCTTGAGCGTGTTACAAAACAAGCTTACAGTATGGTGGTTGTGTTTGGGCTCAACGACAAAATCGGCAATATTTCGTATTACGATTCGGCAAATGACGGAGAATATACTTTCCAGAAACCCTATAGTGAACTGACGGCTCAGGTAATTGATCAGGAAATTAGCAAACTGGTTGAATCTGCATATCAGCGAGCAATTAAACTCCTGACTGACAATAAAGAGAAAGTTGAAAAGCTGGCCAGTGTGTTACTCGAAAAGGAAGTCATTTATAAGGAGGATCTTGAAACTATTTTTGGCCCGCGACCATTTACGCCAAGTGAAAGGATGGTGGCTTCAAATGGCACCCATGCCACTGAGCCGGAAATCAAAGCACCTGAAACTGTTACTGAAGCCTGACCAAAGCATTTATTCAGGTCAGAACAACGCATTGTGAATTATTAATACTGTAAACAATGGACGAAAGCACGACAAGAGAAAAGGTTCTGAAAAAAATCAGGAATGCATTAATCAATAAAGTTGAAAGCCCGTTTCAGAATATTGATTTTGAGTCGCCTGTGATGCCTGCTTTTACCGAGGAGCCTGAAATTACATTTGCTGAGGAATTTACACGTGCTGACGGTATGTTTGTTTACTGCGAAAACGAAGAGCAACTTGTTGATAATCTGAATGCTTTTGTGAGTTCACGCGGACTTCTTCCTGTGTTTGTTGTTGATGAAAAAATCAAATATTACCTTGACCAGGCCAATGTACCCTATTTGTCAGATGCTGATGAATTCCTGAAGGCTCATACTGGTATTACCTTTTGCGAAGCTTTGGTAGCGCGTACCGGTACCATCGTAATGTCATCACGTATGGAATCTGGCCGTAAACTTATGGTCTATCCCGAAGTACACATTGTGATAGCCTTTGCTTCACAGGTATTTGGTGAACTTAAAGACGCCATCAGACACATCAGGTTGAGGTACCAGGACAACCTTCCGTCACTTATCTCATTTATTACCGGCCCGAGTCGCACAGCCGATATTGAAAAAACTTTGGTAAAAGGTGCCCATGGTCCCCGAGATCTTTATCTTTTTTTTGTGGATGAGATATAATTTGTGTATCTTAGCTATTCATTAAAACCTATGAATTATGGAACCAAAATTTGAAGCTGTATATAGTGCCGGTGACTTATTTGAAGCTGAACTGGTGAAAGGTATGCTTGCTGAAAACGGAATAGAGTCAACAATTATGAATAAGCATGATTCTGAATTATTGCTTGGCGAAGTTGAAATATTTGTTCAGGAAGAGGATGCACCGCTGGCACTGGAAATAATCAATAAGCGTGAATTTGAATAATTTTCAGACGCGTTCTTTAACCGGAGCTACTTTTGCTGCAACCGTTGTTGCATGTATTTTTATCAGCCGTACTGCCTTTGCTTCTGCAATGCTAATCGTGAATTTTGTTGTTTTGTCAGAGTTTTTGTTGTTGCAGACAGGCGGTCAAAGCAAATTTTACAGGTATTTTGGTCTGGTATCTGGGACTATGAGTTATCTGTCAGTTACTTTGATTGCGCTTTTGCCAAACCCGCCGGTTACATTGTTATTAGGCATTAACCTTGCACCCGTTCCACTGCTTTTCATTTCAACACTGTATCACCCTAAGGTAAACCCGTTTCATGCAATTGGAACCACTATTACCGGTATTATGTATATTTCGGTACCACTTTCACTTCTGAATTTTTTTAATGACCAGATATTTTTAAATTCCGACCGGGCTAAATACTTTCTGCTCGGTTTTTTCCTGTTGGTGTGGGCCAATGATACCTTTGCTTACTTTACCGGAGTTACAATCGGAAAACATCCACTTTTTTTGCGTATTTCGCCTAAAAAAACCTGGGAAGGAACCATTGGCGGGGCGGTACTTACAGTTTTGTTTTCATACCTGATATACAAATACCTGGGCGTACTGCCTCTAAATAATTGGCTGGTAATTTCGGTATTGGTAATAATTTTTGGTACTTTTGGCGACCTTTCCGAATCGATGATTAAACGCAGTGCAAATGTTAAAGACAGTGGGAACATTCTTCCCGGTCACGGTGGCCTGCTCGATCGGTTTGATGCTATTTTGTTCGCAGCTCCGGCTGTATTTATTTATTTGTTGATTATTCATTCATTCGTTTAATAAATGACACTTCATAAAGAAGGATATAAGGTAATTCCTTATGCTGCTTTGCTTCTTGCTTTGCCCCCGGTTATTTTAAATCTGTTTTATCGCGAGCAGTCATGGGTACATTATACCATTTATGCTATTGCTTTCACGTCACTTATTCTTGTGATCCGGTTTTTCAGGCATCCCAAAAGAAATCCTGTAAATGATGCTGATGCGGTGGTTTGTTCCTCAGATGGTAAAGTTGTTGCTATTGAAGAAGTTATTGAAGATGAGTATTTTAAAGATAAGAGAGTGGTTGTTTCTGTCTTTATGTCTATTTACAATGTTCACATCAACTGGGCTCCGATAGCAGGAATTATAAAATATGTTAAGTATCATCCCGGAAAGTTTTTACCTGCCTATGTTCCCAAATCATCAACACTTAATGAGCGGAATACCTTTGTAATTATTAACAATAAGGGAGTTGAAGTCCTGGTACGTCAGATTGCCGGAATGGTGGCAAGGCGCATCGCTGTTTATGAATTTGAAGGCAATAGCGTTGACAAAAAAAGTGAGTTGGGATTTATAAGATTTGGTTCAAGGGTAGATATCTTTCTGCCAATCGGAAGCAAGGTAGAAGTTAAATTGGGTCAGCGGGTTACAGGTTCTGAAACTGTACTTGCCAGATTGGCACAATCAAAGTAATTTCATAGTCAGAAATTTATTCCACTATGCAAAAAATAGCTGTCTTTCCCGGTTCATTCGATCCTGTTACAATTGGTCATTATAGTTTGATTATAAGGGCTTTACCTTTGTTTGATCAAATTGTTGTAGCCATCGGGAGTAACAATGATAAAACCGGCTTTTTCAGTGTTGACGACCGGATGAAATGGATTAAGGAAATATTTGCAAACGAACCGAGGGTTTCTGTAACCGTATATAAAGGCTTAACTGTTGACTATTGCAGAAGTATTAGTGCCGGGTTCCTGTTACGCGGATTGCGTACTTCCGCTGATTTTGAATTTGAGCGGACCGTGGGGCAGGTCAATAAAAAACTACATCCTGAAATTGAGACAATTTTTTTACTTACAGCCCCTGAACATTCTTACATCAGTTCATCCATTGTAAGAGAAATAATCAAAAACGGAGGTGATCCGTCTCAATTCTTACCTGCCGGCCTCGTACTCAAGAACATTTCTATTTAATGAAATACTTTATTTTTTGGTAAAGCGTTCATCTTGCATGAAATACCTGTTAATTTGTTTTCTGATTTTTGTGAGTGAGGTTTGCTCAGTATTTGGTCAAACAACCACAATTCATGGCTATCTACCGCTTTGTGCCGGTGAGAAGGTAGTATTGAAAACATATCATGATTTAATAAGTTTTGAAGAAATAACCATTGATACCGATATCATTGAGAAGGATGGATTTTTTGATTTTAATGTTGATACCAATATAGTTATCAAGGTTATCATTGAGGTTGCTTTTTACAGGGATGCGTTTTTTATTGAGCCGGGAACAAGGTATAATCTCAGGTCAGAAAATTTCAGTATCAATGAAGATATCAACCCGCATCTGAATGGTTCCGGTACCGGACTCACTGCTTCACTTGACAGTACAGTTTGTGTAAACAGTATAATAAAAAGATTGAATGTTGATTTTAATCAATTTATTGATACTTCGTTTGTAAAAATATATAAATTACACAATTACAGTCCAATACAATATTTCAGAAGTTATCTTGATAACACCTATTCCAGGTACAACGATTTGCTTATCACCTCGGCCATAAAGTACAGACTGGCTTCAATCGAAATGTCGTCAGGATTATTATCGCGCGCTGAAATATTTTCAAAATACATAGGATCAGTTCCATTGTACACTAATTATGAGTACATGGCGCTGTGGAATGAGTTTTTTGATCATTACCTGACTTCTGTTCATTGTAGGCTGAATACCAGAGATTTGTTAGCAGTTGTGAATAAAGTCGGAACACTTTCGGCATTTTCAGATACCCTCTCAAAAGATGTATACTTTGCCTCAGACGAAATGCGTAATCTGATAATGCTGAAAGCGCTGGGTGAATTTTTTAAAAAGCCGGGATTTTCGGAAGCAAACTTAACAGCCATGCTTGGCGAGGCAGCTAATTCATCGGGTTTCAGGGAACAAAGGCCTATTGCGGCCGCAATCCTCAGAAAATGTCTTTATTTGCATACAGGTTCACCGGCACCTGCTTTAGACCTTCCTGATATAGCTGGAAGACAAATCAACCTGAAAAATTACAGTGGTAAGCTGGTTTATATTGCGTTTCTTAAGTCAGGGTGTGTTAACTGCATGATTAACCTTGAATCTTTGCGTGAAGTGTATAAGCAATTTCAGGATAAACTTGAGGTTGTGGCAATAATAACAGACCGGGATAGTCTGAAGGCCGCGGATCTTGCTGCAGGTATGTCATATCCATGGGTAACCGTTATAGCATCCCGTAATTATGAACTGCTTGAAGCCTACAGGGTATATGGATATCCGCTTGAAGTTCTTATAGATGAGCGCGGGAATATTCTTAATTACCCGGCACGGCGGGTTGAAGAAGGTTTGTTTCCGCTTCTGTCAAAAAAATCCGGAATTAAACCTGTTCGTCCGAAGTTTCAGCCCAACCGAAGAAACTGAAGTTTACCTTGCCGTAGTTTTTTTTAAACAGAAAGCGCGGATGCATTGTAAAGTCATGGTTTGCTGAATGTTCAACGATCAGCCACCCATTTTCAGTCAGGAGCTGGTTTGTAAAAATAAACTCAGGGATGGTTTCAACATTATCGAGGTCATAGGGTGGATCAGCAAAAATAATATGAAATTTTTCTTTGGGTGATTTGATGTATGAAAATGCGTCTGCTCTGATTGTATATATATTATTGAATTCTAAATCAGAAGCAGTTTTTCGTACCCATTCCGCGCATTTGGGGTTAAGGTCCAGCGAAATAATTTCAGCGCACCCCCTTGAGGCAAATTCAAACGAAATACTGCCGGTTCCCGAGAATAAATCAAGAATGCGCAGTCCATCCATTTCCCATGCATTGTCGATGATATTGAAAAGCCCTTCCTTGGCCACATCTGTTGTAGGTCGTACCGGAAGATTGTTAGGTGGCGAAATTCGTTTGCCACGTCGTGTACCTCTTATAATGCGCAAATTCTGGAGTTTAGTAGTGTAAAATAATAATGCTGCGGAATTTCATCAAAAATATAACTGTATTCAAAATCTTCAAACCTGAATCCAAATTCAACATTGCGGATGTATTTGACAAGCATTTCATGCAATGGTGAGTTTTTTTCAATCTCACCCATCAGGATCACTTGAATGATTTCAGGGTTGATATTCAGTTGCTCAAAAACAAACAGAATAAAGTAAATGAAATCTTCTTTCGTTCTGTAAATAAATGTGTTATAAAGTATCAGACTATTTTCGGCAAAGTAGGCGATTTCGAACCAGGAAGGTCTGATGTGAATGAAAATCCGGTCGCGGAGTTCTACATTTTTGTGTTTTGTGAGCAAACAATCTATAAAATATGTTGAACTGTGACCAATATTCACCCCGGTGAAAGTATATCTGAATTTTTGTTCCCATGATGCCGGAAACGCGAATACATTCATGGCGCCAATGCTTGTGATATGGTCAGCACGGTATGCACTTGCAGCCGGAATGTCATTGGCAAACCGCAAATATTGTTCTAAATTGCCAGAATCATAAACCGGATCCGGAACAAGGGTGCTTTCCCTGTTCTCGATCAGCAGCGTGGTTTTTGCAAATGGTTTAGAAAGGTAAGTATGCCTTACTGCGTAGGCAGCAAGTGATTTAAACGGGGCTGCAGCCTTTTCTTCTGGTGTGCCTGATGGTATCCCGGTATACTCATGACTTTCTATTGCAACAAATTTGTTGCGACTTGGGTCAAATACCGTAAAAGAAAATCCATCCTGCGATAACAGGATGGATAATTCTAATGCCTTTGTATTGGCTGTATCTAAACCTTTGTCACTAAATTGATGGACAGGCCTGATCATCATAATATTTTTTTCCGGCCGTCAATCAGAGGGTTATTCCCAGTTACCATCAGCAGATACTTCTGTCATTGAACCAACTTTCAATCCTTTAAATCTTGCCATTGCATCAAGAGAAGCATCAAGATTGATAACCAATTGTTCATCCAGTCCAAGCAAAATGTCCTTATTTTCGACTGATGCCATAAAAACAGGAACTTTGAGCCCGCTTTTATCAATGTAACCAGCTTCAAGTTTTATTTCTTTACCTGTACTGAAAGGATTCATTTTAAGACTGTTGATAGAGAAATTTGCCCGTTTTCCGAATAGTGAATCCTTCACAAAGGTAAAGCCAATGGTATCGGAGATTGAACGTGTGAACGTGGTATCGGTTGGATCAGGAACCATTCTGATCATCGGAATTTTTCCGGTTTGCGCAAACATGAAAAGCGAATCATAATTGGCTGTGTATCTCTTATTGGCACTCTTATAAAACTTTTGAATATCACGAATATCTTTAAGTTGTTGTATTATAACGGAATACCT
>CAZKCK010000047.1:0-8342 GCA_964550695.1 uncultured Bacteroidales bacterium
AGCATATCCGACTTCACAACCGTCCAATAAGCTACCAACCCACCCATGGCCAATGCCTGAAAACACGACAACGGAAAATAATCGAATGCCATCCATGCCCAGTTCATCTGGTAAAAAAGGTAGAAACGGGTAGCAACGGATAAAAAAACGAACCCGATAATGACCTTTTTAAGATGTTTTAAGGGTGTAAAAATAATCACCCAGGGCCAGATAATGTAAAACTGTTCTTCAACGGCCAACGACCAGAAATGGTTAAAACTTCCGATGTAGTTATTGGTGGCTGACTGGTAAATGTTTGATGTATAGGTAACTAGGTAAATAAAAACTTCGTGGATATTCTTAAAATTGACGGCGAGCAGGAAAAACAACGTAAGGTAATAAATCGGGAAAATCCTCAGGAACCTTCTTATATAAAATGATTTGAGCAAACCGGCAGGCGACCTTTTATCAGCTTCATATTTAAGTTTATTCACAATCAGGATGCGTGTGATTAAAAAACCGCTCAGCACGAAGAACAGGGTAACCCCATGCACAAACTCCGCATGTTTCATGGCAAAAAAATGCATCTGCCACTGCAGCCAGTGGGCAATCATTACAAACAATATGGCGAAAAAGCGGATGCCGTCTAATTGCACCAGATGCGTTTCAGTTTGTGGTTTCATAATTATTCAGTTAACAGTTTAAGAAAACGGCTGCAATGGCCTGACCTTAAACAATTCAATTAACAATATTTAGCGATAATTTTCACAGGCACTCATCAAAGTCTGTTATGGAACATAGCTGTCATGGCCTTCACGATCAAAGGTTTTGAGTTTGCCGGTCTTCCTTTCCCTCAGTACCAGCCATGGGCTGCGCCTCAAATTCATTTGTTTCACGCGTGCCAGTGGAATTGCAGTAAGCGCCCAGGCCAGAATTACTATTTTAATGATTAAAACCACAAGTGTGGTAATTCCGGGAAGTTGTGTGGCAAACATCATGCTCTGGGCAATATTCCCGGCCATAACTATATAGCCCAGGATCAGTCCAAAAAAATTAAGATACCTGAAAGCGAACGAAAGCCCGATAATTACGGTTCCCCCGATAAGGGCAGATATCTGCATGACCGGGAAAAGCATTGCTCCCCACAAGGTAAAAAGTTCGAGGTATAACGACATCAAAAGTGTCAGAAATCCACTGGCCATAACCAGTAAAAATCGGCTTGTGGCCCTTTTATCAGGATCGGTAGGTGAGCCTTTTACCGGTACACCGTTGAGCATGATCTCAAGCAAATTGCCTTCAAAAATGGTTTGGCGCAGGCTGATAAAAAGCGTATTGTCGTCATCAATCCTGATAGTAGCTCCCTTTTTAAGCTTTTCTTTGGTTTCGAAGGTGAATAGTTCATTCCCATCCAAAAAGACTGTGGTGGTGCGCCATCCCGGAGTCAGGTGCACCGAAAGTACCCTTGTTTGTTCATGATCAATATAATACGATTTTGTTGGCATGCGATTATTCATTAAGAATCAGGGTTTCAAAATTACATTTTCTGAACTGATTGAAGAAACATGGAACCTTAAAATTTACACCCTGATTAAAACACTAATGGATGGATATTTTAAATGCCTCGCAATGCGAAGATTGGAATTGAATTTTTACGATATAAAATCCCCGGCTCAGTTGTTTTGTTGAAATATGAGATTCCTTCATTCCGGGCCTGTATTCAATCAGTTGCCTGCCATCAATGCCCAATAGTGAAATGAGTGTAGGAGTTTGGTTGCAAACAATTTCCAGATTGTGATTGGTATTGATAACTTTGGTTTGATTGCCATTGGTTTGATTATTCTCTACAGAATTGATATTCAAATGAATGTCGGTTTCAGAGGTATCAGCCAATTTACATGCAGAAGATATTAGTGTTACATGAAAAGTGCCTGTACCAGTGTAAGCGTGAACCGGATTCTGCTCCGTTGAAAAATCTCCATCACCAAAATCCCAGAAATAATCATGCGATAGGGTTGACTGGTTTGTGAAATTAACTGTAAGTCCATTGATATCAGCAATAAAAGCAGAAGTTGGATCGTATTTTCCAACGTTCCAAACCATCAGGTTGTCAAACACCACCGTTTTGGCTGCATTCCGAATATTGGCTGCATCAGCCGGATCCAGCCCATTATCAAAACTGATGAGGGCCGGATTTTTACGCAGCATGACCGTGTAGAAACTGCAGGCTGCGGCATAAGTTCCGGCAGGTGAGGGGTGGCTTCCATCCCCGTCATACAGTTCCAGGTTGGGTTGATTCATTCTGAGATACCTGAATACCATTCCAACCGGCGACATGATGGCCGAAAAACTATCCGTCATGATGCGGTAACGCAGATGCAGCAGGCTGTCCATGCCCTGATAGGTACATACCGGAGGCCAGGAGGGGCAGTTTTCTGTATCGCCATTCTTGCGGCCCCAGGTGCGGTAAAACACTGTTTCAGTACATTCATTGGCCTGAATGATAAGGCTGTCGAGGTAGTGCGCAAAAGGGAAAACCTGTTCGGTAACCACACTATCCTGCAATGCCGGTAGCTGGCTTTGTTCCTGAAGTACGGTATAATCCCACACTCCGGCAGCAATAGCTGATAAGGTAGCAGGGTTGGATGCATGCATCTGCAGGGTATAACCACCCGGAGTGCTTGATGCGGTTTGTATCACATCACCTGTACTGGCTGCCATATTCACAAGAACTCCCGGAAGATCATTCACATAAGTATAGCTGTTGCCGATGAAAAGTGCACGGAGAGTATCCCCGGTATCACAACTTGCGGCCATTGGCAGGGTGGAACAAAGGAAAATTACAAACTGGCAGCATATTTTTAGCATTGATGTCAGGCTTAATTTGAGTTTGTACGTTTATATTTCAGGATAACAGATTCTTTCTGTTTGGCTTCAACTTCGCTAAAGAACTTTTTTAAATTCGGGTATTCGGAATTACTAATCAAACTGCTGTTGACTTGAAGGTTAGCTGAAATAACAACCATTCCTGAATAATCTGCAGAGGAGTAAGTGTATTGAACCTGATTGCCCGGGGTAGCAATATTTAGTTTAGCCGGTTTGTTATCAACAATAAACCGGTTGTTATGCTTAAGTATGATATTGGAATTTATCTGCACCGGATACTCAAGATCAACCGGAAGCAACCGGCCGGGAGCATCAAAAAGATTTTTGCCAAATTTTTCAGGAAAAGAAGGGGTAAAAAGCAGTAAACTGTCCGTTATTCGCTCATCCAAAGGAGTGCTAACGTAAAATTTCAATTCAAGCGGATTGTTCAGGTCGTCTTTGTTTTTAATAGAAATGCTGTCAATTTTTGCTCCCGGCTCATATGCTATAAAGTGCTGAGCTACCCAAACCTTAAAATCTGATGTTTCAGCCAGCATCTTTCTATACTCCACAGCCGGATAACCTTTAAATATGTACTTTAGTTCTGTTTTAAGTGTGTCGGTTGGAGTCAATTGATAAACTGCATCAAACCGGATAGAGGAACTGCTCGTTTCAAACTTATTTTCCTGCCAAACCGGCTTTTTCCGATCGAGCACAAACCCGTGACCCGGTAAATCTTCAAGTGGTGGCAGCATCATGGTGTATGCCGGATTTGTGGCGTCGATCAGGTAGCTTTTGTTATTGATCGTAAGTGAAACTACAAGTTTATTGAATTGATTAAGCAGTGGGTATACTTTGGTAACCAGACCATGGGTTTTTGTGCTGATCAGCATGGGACTGGCATTCAGTCTGGCTTTTTGAAGCAGTTTACATAAAACCAAATTGATTTCTGCAGCATTTCCTGACCCTTCTCTGATAATTTCCGCAAATGTTTTTTTAGAGGAAATAGCATAAGTATTGTTCCATTTCAGATTCCTGATAACATAGTTATAGAGTGAGGAAGCCTTATCCGGATCAAAATCCGTATGGATGGTATTCTGAATAATTGCGTCTGCTTCGCTGTTTCCGGTTGTTAATGCATTCAGGTTTCCATCTTCATAAAGCTTTTGTGACAGCTCTTCCCAACTGGTCATAATGTTTTCATATCCAAAGCCCCCAAGCAGTTTGTTGCTGTTTACGGCATAATATCCTGCCAGTTGAAATCTTATTCTTTCGCGGTAATCCATTGGGTTCGGGCAAAACGGTTCTTCTGTAATGGCCGGTAAATTATTTAATTCCCAACGATTGGTTTTCGTTTCATCGTATTTTTTCACCAATCCGGGACTTGCATAATATATTTTCACATCCAGACCCTCTTGTACCTTTGCATTAAAACAACTGTACAGCGTGGGGATATCAGTCTGAAATTCCCATTCAAAAAGGCTTAAGAAATCTTTCGAAACCAAATCATATTTATACTCTATGATTGAACCGGCTTTTACTGCCGGAAGCGTAAACCTGACCATACTTGTGTTTTCTGAAACTTCTGATTTATAGAAATCTGATGATTTTAATTCATGAACTGTCAATTCACCTTTTTCATCAATATTCAGGGTCTGGGCCTTGAGTGAGGAGATTTTCTCAATATAATTTTTTGAATAGAACGGTATTTCTATATTGGCAAATTCAGTACCAGCTGATTTAAGGATTTTAATCCTGCAATGCCGTTTCAGAAGCAGGTCGCTGCCATAATAAAAGTTCATGGAGGCAATATCACTCAACACCACAGCGGTGGCCGAAGAATCATAATCGCAGTACTTTAGAGCTGTTTCTACGGGTGATACCTTACCCCATTTAATACGCTTTTCAGATTGAGCCTCCAAAAGACCGGGTACCAAAGCCAGGAGAAAAAATAACAGGAACTTGTTCATTGTTTGTTGATTGATTATTTCTTTACTATGTAATATACAATCATACAAATAAACATAAATTCTCCGAAAAACTAAAATAATATCCTGGTCAAATTACAAACTTTTGCCCATCCTCACATCCTCAAATCCGCATATCTTCAAATCTGCAAATCCCCACATCCTCACCCTTCGGTGTTTCGACAGGCTCACCCGCCTCATGGCAGGGCATCTGCATATCTTCACATCTTCAAATCCGCAAATTTTCACATCCTCAAATCTGCAAATTTTCACATCCTCACCCTTCGGGGGTTCGACAGGCTCACCCGCCTCTTGGCAGGGCATCTGCATATCTTCACATCTTCAAATCCGCACATCCTCAAATCTGCATATCTTCACATCCTCATATCTGCATATCCTCCCATCTTCAAATTGCTTTTATTCGTATTTCAGGGCATTGACCGGATTGGCCATTGCAGCTTTAATGGCTTGAAAACTTATGGATACCAGTCCGATAAAAAGTGCTATCAGTGTTGCAAACACATACACAAACGGCCCAACCTCTATACGGTCGGCAAAGTTCTCGAGCCATGAATTTGTTGCAAACCATGCAATAGGCCATGCAATAAAAGTAGCAATAAAGATAAGCCTGATGACTTCAGTTGAAAGCATTCCTACAATTCCGGGAATGCCTGCGCCCAGTACTTTTCTGATTCCGATTTCTTTGGTACGCACTGTGGCTGTATAAGTTATAAGTCCTAATAAACCCAGGCAGGCAATAAAAATGGCCAGACAGGCAAAAATTATAAATATCTGTCCCGATTTAGCCTCTGATTTGTACAGATTCTGGTAGTCCTCATCAAAAAAGAAATACTGAAAGGGCTGACTGGCAGTATAACTCTTCCATTTATCTTCGATAAAGCCAATGGTTTCTTTTATATTTTTTGTTTTAAGCCTGATAAGCATATAACCTTCCTGATTTCCATACATGATGGTGAGGCAGGCTGGTGCAATTTTATTGTGAAGCGATTCAAGATTAAAGTCTTTAACCACCCCGATGATGGGCCTTTTTATAAACTGCTGATTACCGGGTTCAAGTATGTTCTTTCCAAGGGGGCTGGTGAGTCCAAGGGCTTTTGCCGCAGTTTCATTGATGATTATGGCGGTTGAATCAGTCCCGTATTCGCGTGAGAATAAGCGGCCTTCAACAAGTTTAAGTCCCAGCACCTGAGCATATTCAAAGCTTACCCGGTTCTGCATCAGCAGGAAAGTATTTTTCTGTGGATCGTCTTCTTTTAAAAAACCATTGTTTGAATGCGTTCTTCCGGGGATGGAGGAAGCATTGGCCACACCTGAAATATTCGGATTGGTAAGCAGTTCCTGCTTGAACGATTCAATTTTCTTTTTAAGCGCATCAGGCCTGCGAACGATTACAAGCTGTTCCTTATCAAAACCCAGGTCTTTGTTTTGCATGTAATTTAATTGCCTGTAAATTACTATTGTTCCGATGATGATGGTAATAGAAATGATAAACTGCGTTACAACCAAAACGCTACGTAACAGGCCGGGCTTCGCTCCCTTTCGTGCACTTCCTTTCAGGACGGTTATCGGTTTAAATGAAGCCAGCACAAAAGCCGGATAAATTCCTGCTATAATTCCTACCACCAGAGCCAGAGCTATCAACAGGAATATACCGCTGATACCGCTGAATAGTGAAACTGACAAGCGGGTGCCAACCAATGCGTAGAATCCGGGGGTTAACAAAGCCACCAGAATGCCGGCAGTGAATGCAGCAATAAATGCAAGCACAACCGATTCGCCAAGGAACTGATAAATAAGCGCCAGCCGTGTTGAGCCCAGTGTTTTTCTTATCCCTACTTCCTTTGCACGTGCTGATGATTTGGCTGTAGCAAGATTCACAAAATTGATGATGGCCACCAGCAGTATAAGGATGGCAATGATTGAAAAGATACGTACATAAGCCATTTTCCCATTGGCCTCCAGCTCAACCTGTATGTTTGATTTCAGATGAATATCAGTGAGTGGCTGTAACTGGTAGCCAAAGAAACTACCGGCCTTTTTAAAATCCTGAAGACTGATTCCGATGATCTGTTTTAGCTGTGGACCCACATATTTTACAACCATCTCATCCATTCTTTTTTCAAATGCAGGCACATCAGCCCCTTTTTTGAGAACGATATAGGTGTAATAGTTATGGCTGACCCAATACTTGTTTTTTGATTCACCTAATGTGTTCAGCGAGGCCATCATATCAAAATGCATATGTGAATTTACAGGAACATCCTGCATGATGCCCGTTACGGTGTAAAATACAGTATCTGACTCCACACTCAGTGTTTTGCCCATGGGGTCTTCATCACCAAAGTACCGTCGGGCAGTGGTTTCGGTAAGAACAACTGACTTTGGATGCAACAGTGCTTTCTGTGGATTTCCGCGCAGCAGCTTAAAATCAAACACATCAAAGAATGATGAATCGGCAAACAGCATGTTGTCTTCATTAAAACCCTTTTCTTTATAACGTACCAGCCAGGCTCCGAAACGGGCAATTCTCACAGTTTGTTCTACTTCCGGGTAATCAGCTATCATGGCGGCTGCCATAGGTGCGGCTGTTACTGCCTGATCGAGCACCTGTCCTGACATCTGTCCCTTGACCTTTACCCGAAATATCCGTTCACTTTTGCTGTGAAAACGATCGTAGCTTAGTTCGTTCAGCACATACAGACTGATGAAGATAAAACTGGTAAGACCTATAGCAAGGCCCAGAACATTGATAATCAGGTAAGCCTTATTGCGAAGCAGGTTACGCACTGTGGTAATAAAGAAGTTCTTAAGCATGGTTTTCTATTGCTGATATTGAATATGACGCAGAGGAACTAAAATCGTTACACGCCGGGTGAATTATCAACTTCATTGAAACAATAGCCGTTTCCAATAAGTTTTCTTTTCGGCATCCTAAAGCAGAATTGCCTGACAGTCTTTTTTCCATATCCCGGTTTCCGGATTTACGCCCAAAATATTTACCAGTCCCGGCTTTTTACCGGGTTCAATACTCCCAAGTTTGTTCTCCCAGCCAAAAAAACGTGCACCATTCAGAGTGGCCCATGTAAGTAGTTCGTCAAACTGCAAAAATGGAAAAGATGTGTGCAGACAATGCATTTCTTCGATCATTTTCAGGTTGTGCACCGAAGCCAGACTGTCAGTTCCGATGAGTATTTTTTTAGTTGAGCGGCGGATAAGGTCAACCGGCGGCAGGGTTGCTTCAATGTAAAGGTTAGATCGCGGGCAAAGCGTGAACCATGCATCCGCAAAACCAGCTGTGATAAAGTCAATATCTTCCTGAGCTGCAAAGGTGTTATGTACAAACATCATCCTGTTATTGACCGGCAAAAAGGGCGCAATTGTTTCAACCGGACCCGATCCTGCAAACGGAAGATAATCATCAGGAATATTCCAGCGTTTCATTCTTTCAGCCATCTTTCCTGATCTGTTTTTAAAAAGTTCCGTCTCAGAAAGGCTTTCGGCATGATGAATGGT
>CAZKCK010000047.1:8442-19749 GCA_964550695.1 uncultured Bacteroidales bacterium
GATGCTGTGCAATGTGTTTGAAATATCACCACAGGCAACTGTTCCTGATGATAACATTTCATTGCCGGCCGATAAAATAGCCTGAAGAATTTCCTCTTCATGAGACTGCCCCTTAAACCGCTCTACTTCCTGAATGAAACCATCAAGACCTGTTCCTTCGTTCACCAGACTTTTCATCCATGACAACTCAAGATGTGTATGTGCATTTACAAAACCCGGGCAAATGATTCCTTTATATTTCTGCACATCATCTCCTGTATAGGATTCATCCAGAATTGTTTCTATAACACCTTCATCATCAGTAATTACCACTCCATTTCTGATAGGGGGCACACATACCGGAAAAATCCATTCGGCCTGATATTTTCGCATAACAGCTAAAAAAATTCTTTTAAAATTCCTGAATCAATTCCGGTCAAATATAAGCGAAAGTAAGTTTCATGGTGCATTTGTATTGGTTTTCTTATATTTGCGTTACCAATTAAATAATATAACCACCTGAAAATGAAGAAACTGATATTAATTTTGATTGCGTTTGCGATGGTAAGCCTGATCAATGCACAGGTTCGGCAGGTTAACCCTTCCAGAAAAGCTGAAAAAATACCTGAACAGACCTATAAAAAATATTATGATATTTTCTATGCACAACCTAATGATAAACAGCGTATTACAGAGAGTAAATCATGGCTTGACCAATATTATCTTACTTCGGCGCAGGTAAAAAATCTTGCGCAGGCCTTTTATAGTGATGAAGAAAGATTATCGTTTGCCATGGCAGCATATCCCATGGTTATTGATCAAGAAAACTTTTATGATGTATATGATGTTTTTGCTTATTTTTCAACTGTTTTCAGACTTCATGACTTTGTTCATGGATTAAATATTGCTGAGCCTTCACCACAGCCACAGCTTATGTTCCCGAATCTGAATTATCCGGTATGGTCAAATTACAATGGCCCGCACGGTTGCAATGCTCCTGTAAACAATGATGATTTTTTGTATCTGGCCTCACAGGTTGCCAGCCAACCCAATGAACCTGATAAACTTGAAATGGCCCGCAACATAACCAGACAAAACTGTATGGCTGTGGCTGATATCATGCGTATTGCCTCGTTGCTGCAAATGGAACCGGATCGTTTGATGTATTTCAAAACAATACATAATTATGCCTGGGATGTAATGAATTTTGAGGCCTGTGCACAATTGCTGAGTCAGCCTTCACTCAGGAACGAACTCCTGGATTTTCTCGGAGAATCAAGGCCACCTCATGGCAATGATCCATTGCCACCCACTTTGCCATGTATTGTTGATCAGCTTGATTTTGAGCAAATTAAAGCATCAATTCAAAAACAATCCTTTAACAATACCAAACTTACGCTGGCAAAGCAGATCGTTTCTTCAAAAAAGTGCTTTATGACAGGTCAGATTTCAGAGCTGACCCGACTATTTGATTTTGCGTCTTCAAAACTGGAATTTGCCAAATATGCTTTTGATTATTGTCTGGATAAAGCAAACTACTACCGCGTGACGGATGCGCTGGATTTTGAAAACTCAAAGACAGAACTGCTCAAGTACATCAGAGAACATGAATAAACGTACTTTTACAATTTCAGGTAAAATAGTTGATGTAATCGCCGGTGAGGTTTTTGGAGGAACCCTGCATGTATCAGATGGCAAAATAGCTGATATTACCAGAAGCAATACTGTGCCTGATGTTTATATTATGCCCGGATTTACCGATGCACATATTCACATTGAAAGTTCGATGCTGGTGCCATCCGAATTTGCACGTCTGGCATGCATTCATGGTACTGTTGCCACAGTTTCTGATCCGCACGAAATTGCAAATGTTATGGGTGTTGAGGGTGTGCGGTTTATGGTTGAAAATGGCCGGCAATCAAGGTTTAAATTCAGTTTTGGTGCGCCGTCCTGTGTGCCTGCTACTACATTTGAAACCGCTGGTGCCGAAATTACCACCACTGATATCCGGAATTTATTTTCGGAAGGAATTGTGAACCATCTGGCCGAAATGATGAATTATCCCGGTGTGTTAAATGCTGATAAACAGGTTATAGCAAAAATTGAAGTAGCAAAGGAGTTCGGGTTTCCGGTTGATGGGCATGCGCCTGGATTAACCGGCGGGCAGGCAACGGCCTATGCAGGAGCCGGGATTTCAACTGACCATGAATGTTTTACAATTGAAGAAGCGCTGGATAAAATAAAGGCAGGAATGCATATTTTAATCAGAGAGGGCAGTGCAGCAAAAAATTTCGAAACATTAATTCCGCTTTTAGGGTCACATCCTCAAAAAGTAATGTTCTGTTCTGATGATCTCCATCCTGATGACCTTGTGAAAGGGCATATCAACCTGCTCATTAAAAGGGCTTTACTGGCCGGGTACAATCTGGTGGATGTACTTAGGGCTTGTACCTTAAATCCCGCACTTCATTATAAAACGCATACCGGACTGTTGCAAAAGGGCGATGCGGCTGATTTTGTGGTAGTTGATAATTTGCAATCATTCAATATTTTAAAAACTTATATTGATGGAATACTGGTGGCTGAAAACGGGCAATGTCTGCTTCCGGTTGTAAAAACGGGCCATCCAAATAATTTCTTTATAAATACAATTTCAGAGGATTTACTCAAAATAAAAACTGAGTTAAAAACCGCCAGAATTATTGGTGTTTCTGAAGGTCAGCTTATTACAAAACTTATTACTGCCCGGATTAAAATTATTGATGGTTTTGTGGTTCCTGACCCGGAACGTGATATTGCCATGCTGGTGGTGCTGAACCGTTATCGCCAGGCTTTGCCTGCCATTGGCTTTGTTCAGGGTTTCGGCATGAAAACGGGAGCTTTGGCTTCGAGCATAGCGCACGACAGTCATAATATAGTAGCTGTTGGATGCAGTATCGCTGAAATTGTTAAAGCAATCGGCCTGATACAGGATGCGCGGGGTGGTATCGCAGTAGTGAACGGAAATGAAGAAATGGTTATGCCATTGCCGGTTGCCGGACTGATGACCGGTGAGGATGGTTTTACGAGCGCACGAATCTATGAAAATATTCAGAAAAAAACTGAAGGAACCGGAACTGTTCTCATTGCACCCTTCATGACGCTGGCTTTCCTTTCTTTGCTGGTCATTCCTGATATTAAACTGAGTGACCGCGGGTTATTCGACGGAAATCTTTTTGAATTTATTTCAGTTTTTCAATAAAATTTTATTCGAAGTTACATATTTATTTGCATGTGATATACAAAATGATATATCTTTGCAACAAAATCCCTACAACTATGTCAAAAATAAAATTGGAAATATCCAAACTTGAAAATGCAGCAAGTAAAATGAGGGCTATTGCTCATCCAATGAGGATTGCTATCATCGACATGCTGAACGACTCACCAAAAATGAGCGTTACCGAGATTTATGAAAGGCTCAATATTGAGCAGGCTGCCGCTTCGCACCACCTCAACATCCTTAAAAGTAAAGGCGTTCTGACGTCAAAACGTGAAGGGAAAAAGATTTTTTATTCATTAAAAAGCAAGACCCTTACACAGATTATTGATTGTTTGGAAAGATGCAACGATGAAGTTTAGTCGAAGCATAACTAACTAAAAAAAATCCCCGCTACCATTACATAGCGGGGATTTTTTTATTTTTTGGCGGGGTCTATTGTCCAATCTTCTTCAAGCTCCCAGTTTGCTCTGATTTCAAGAGGTTTGCTATTGTAGTATACCCTTTCAGGTTGCCGCTTCCGCTTGTATTCTCCGGCATCCCATTTTCCGTTTGAATTGCTGTCATGAATTGCTTTAAAAACAAGTTTCTGTGGAGTTATATAATTGTATATTAACACTTTTGAAAATGAAAGCGTATCTTGTTTAAGTACAATTTCTTTTTCAGTCATCATTTGTATAATGTACTGTCCATGCCCGGTTGGCAATTCAACCTTTAGTTTTAATGAGCCGTAAGCGTCAGTAGCCCGGGTTGAAAAATTAAAAACAGTGCTGTCTGATTTAAATCCAAATATATCTTTAAAACTCCCAACCGGTAGATAAAGGCTGTATTTCAGGTCAGGTTTAAGTTCGAATTTCAGGGTTGCTGTTTTTCTGATACTGTCAGCAAAGGCAAATCCAACCATTAGTGTATCCTTATCGGCAATCAGCCTGAACGAATCAACTTCCACTGAATCAACAGGATTGCCGAACACAAGTTTTAATGGTTTATAAAAATCTATATAACTGGGTGGGCCTGCAATGTTCAGTGCTTTTATCTTCTCAGCCTTGCGCCCTTTTGGCTGATTATCCTCTTTGGTGAGCTTAAAATCAAGCGTATCAGAAAGCATATTATCCGCTGATACAATCAATTGAACTGAGTCATAATTGTAGTGCGGAAACCACATCCATACAGAATCATTGCCGGCTGATACTTTTTTTATGGGCATGTATGCTGAAGAATCTCTGTTAACAATATCAATTTTGAGATTGGTAGCAGGCCGTTTCAACTGTATAAAAATCTGATGATCTGAATTTACAATTGAATTTGCAATGCGTTGAACAGTATCCGCTTCATCAAACAAAAAGAGTTCATATTGCGCCACAGGATCTCTTTTTACCTTGCGAATGGCAGGTTTATCAGTAAGGTTTTGTTCGGGTTTCAGCGAATCTGATACATTGTTCAAAGAATCGGTTTTAGTTGTATCAGGCACAGGTATATATGCAGGCGTACCAACAACCAGTGTATCAACAAAGGCAATTTCTTCGTTGGGTTGATCGTAAAAATAGTTGGCATTGGCATCTTTTAGGGCAAAAAGCAAATATTTTTCAGGTCTAAGGTTTCTGATGCTAAACCGGCCTTCTTTATTGGTTTTTGAAATGTAATAGGGTGGTACTTTTAAAGGAAGAGAATCAATGGCAAGTGTATCATTCTCATCAAGATAAAGCATTGCAATGATGCCTTCGGCCGGCTTTAGATCAAAAGCATTGCGTACAACGCCACCCATTTCCATCGAATCGATTGAACTACCTGTTGATAAAACGTAGGAAAAGTCTTTTAATGGGTTGCTTTCGGTAATGTCAGTAATGGCATCTCCTAAATAAAGTGAATAGGTAGTGTTTCTGCGCAGGCTGTCATTCAGTATGATGAGCAGTTTCTTTCCCTGTGTCTTAAATTCGGGTTGCTTTGAAAACGTTGGTGAAGCCAGAAACTGTTTGTTGATGTCTTTCAGATTCACAAACTCATTAAACTCAATGCTAATGCGTTTTGAATTAAAATGCCTTGTAAAATCAGGAGGTTCAGAAGCAATAACCATGGGTGGTTCGGCATCCTTTGGGCCACCTTGTGGCATTACCGGATTGGCACAACGGTATACAAGCAATGGCAGGATTGCCAGTAACAGATAGAATAAAAATTTCCTGTTTAACAAAAAGGGATATTTCATCGTACAAAGGTGCAAAAAAACAGAAGACCTGCCATAACCGGCAAAACTACCAGTGATCTTCAATATATATTAATTCCTGATTTATAATAAGATAATAAACGATTATTCAATAATTCCGAATTTGAAATTCTTTTGGAGGCAATATTCAATGTAAGCCGGCAAGGTAAACAACATGGAGCGGGATGCTTTTTGGCTGTCATGAAACACAATTACATCTCCTCCTTTTGTATGTTTGATTGTATTTCTCAGACAACTGGCAGGTTGAAGCGAAGGATCAAAATCCCAGGATAGCAGTGACCATAGCACAATTCTGAATTCGGGATGCAGCAAACCAATCTGTGATTTCCTGATCCGGCCATAGGGCGGCCGGAATAATCCGGAATGAATAAACTCATTGGCTTGGATTACATTCAGATAATATTCATGATCAGGCGTCTTAATGCCTTTCAGATGATTATGTGTATGATTGCCAACCTGATGTCCGGCCAGAATAATTGACTGAAACACTTCCGGATATTTTACAACATTTTCGCCAATGCAAAAAAAAGTTGCTTTAATTCCGAATCTGTCAAGAATTTCAAGCACTTTTGGCGTAATCTCAGGGTCTGGTCCATCGTCAAAAGTAAGAAAAAGTGTATCCGTGAAATGGCTGAAATTTGTCACAGCCATTTCACCGTAATACCACTGAACGGGTAAGGGCATCCGGTAAAAACGCATCGTACCCGGTATATTTAGTTTTTATTCAGATACATCTGATAGTACAGACCAAATGACTTGTCAACCTTCTCTGAGATATCCTTCTGTCCATATTTTTCAGCAATTTCTTTTACAGCATTCAATATTGCAAGCCCCTGACGCTTTTCAAAGTCATACCTTGAAGCTGCAGTACCCTGGAGATTGAAATAATAACCGAGGCTCTGGGTGAAGTTTGCAATAACCTGATTCATGATTTCATTTCCTTTTACAGCAGCTCCGGCTTCATAATAGCATTGTGCTATGGGCAATGCAAAATAATCATAGCTGATGACTTTGTCGGGAACCAGTTCGGTAATTCTGTCGCATACCTCAATTGCTTCTTTTTTCTTGCCTTCGCTCAGTAGAGCAGCCGCAAGCCGTGAAAAAGTGTTGCGCTGGCTAATGGCAAGCCGCACATGGTCATCGCTGAAATATAGATCAGGGTTGTTAAATTTCACCTGGGTTTTATTCATCAGGTTATCATACAGTATGGGTGTATAAATACTTCCATCATCTCCGTCAGTTGAATCCACCTCATAAGGAACCAGGCGATAGGCATTCCCTTCGAGTCTGAAATATTTCTGCAAGCCCATGTATGCTTCTTTACCTGCCATGCCACCAAAGTACACCGGACGTTTCCAGTCAAAATGTGCAATGATATCAAGTGCCGCCAGATCATTTTTCTGCAATGCACCGCGGTTGATTTTCCATACCAGTTCCTTCCTGATTTTACCGGCAAGTGCTGCGGGTACCGTTCCATTGTTAACAACAGTGGCAGAATCCACTGAAATCCTGAAAGTTTTTGTTGGGAAAACATCCAGCAAGCCATATTCAGTATCTACCTTCAGTTTTTCTTCCTGGGTATGTATAATATCAAAAATTTGTTTTAAGTCAACTGCGCCCTGTATATCAGGTTGTTCCTGAAGATATATCACATCACGTGTTCCCTGACGGTATTGGTCATGTGTTAACGAAATCGGCAGTGGATCTGACTCATAAACCTTGCATTTCATCTGATCGATATACCAGTCCATTCCAAGGAGGCTGAGGTTGCAAACCCTTACATCGGTGCGGTAGTTTTCAACTTCCTGAGCGTACCACAACGGGAATGTATCATTATCACCATTTGTAAAGAGAATGGCATTTTTTTCACAATTATCAAGATAGGCTTTGGCTACTTCAAGGGCTGTATACCTTCCTGAACGGTCGTGGTCATTCCAGCCTTCGGCAGCCAGAATACCCGGAACTGCAGCCAGACAAACGGCTATGGTAATAACGCCGGCAAGTCTTTTCTCAATCAAACGTGAAAGCTGTTCAATCAGAAACAACACACCAATCCCGATCCATATGGCAAAGGCATAAAAGGATGCAGCAAAGGCATAATCCCTTTCACGGGGTTGCGGACTATACTGGTTCAGATACAATACGATGGCAAGTCCAGTCATTAAAAAGAGCATCAGAACAACCAGTCCGTTGTTGCGGTCGCGGCCAAACTGGAAATACAATCCGACGAGTCCGAGCAACAGCGGGAGGAAATAAAATTTATTGGAAGCTTTGTTTTGCCGGCTGGCCGGGAGGTTGCTCTGATCACCAACACGCGGATTGTCAATAAACGGAATCCCACTGATCCAGTTCCCGTCGGTACGGTTGTAATTTCCCTGATTGTCGTTCTGGCGCCCGGCAAAATTCCACATAAAATAGCGCCAATACATGAATGATACCTGATAATTAAAGAAAAATTTCAGGTTCTCGCTGAAGGTTGGAATATGTTTGTTTTCAGGATCATCAATCCCGGCCCATTTCTTATATTCCTCAGCATGACTTGCCTGTACATTCTCATACATGCGTGGAAAAATTGTGCTTTGTTCGGGTTTAAAAACAGGAATTGAATTTTTCCGGTCATCCGTAATAACATATTTACCTGATGCTTTGTCTTTTGTGTATAACGGGGAGCCATTTTTATAGGATATAGCCTCAGCATTGTAATATTGCCCATAAAATAATGGCCAGTCACCATATTGTTCCCGGTTCAGATATCCCAGAAGGCTGATGGCATCGCTGGGGCGGTTCTCATTGATAGGTGTATTTGCATTTGACCTGATCACCAGCATCATAAATGATGAGTAGCCTATCAGGATAAAAGTGAAGGCAAGCATGATGGTATTGAGTACAGGCCGCTGATTTCTGTAATAATAAACACTCATAAACAATCCTGCAGCAATAATGAACCTGAAAATAAAACCACCGAAAGAACCTGCTTCTGACAGAAACAACAACAACACAAGACCACCGCTGATACCAAAAGCAATCAGATACTTTTTTGTTCCTTCAAGGGTGTAAAAAATGCCGGATATAATAAATGTAATCAGCACTACAGCAAATACCACCGAGCCACTGTTAAAAGGTAACCCAAGTCCGTTTACCATGATAAGTTCTGATTTTGCAAATATGCTGACGATTTCGGGTATCACGCCATACATTACAAAAGCAAGCAAACCGATTGAAATCAATAGCGTTACAATTATTCCCTTATTTGTGGCTTTATAATTCCGGAAGTAATATACCAGCGTAATTGCGGGAATAGCCAACAGGTTCAGCAAATGAACGCCAATTGAAAGCCCTACGAGGTAGGCTATCAGTATGAGCCAGCGTGCTGAATGGGGTTTATCGGCTACCAGTTCCCATTTTAATATGGCCCAGAACACTATTGCAGTAAAAAATGAAGACATGGCATAAACTTCGCCTTCAACAGCCGAAAACCAGAATGAATCAGTAAATGTGTAAGCCAGTGAACCCACCAGTCCGCTGCCAAGAATAGCGATTATCTGCCATGGAGCCATTTCTTTTTCCTTTATCATCAGTTTTCGGGCCAGCATGGTAATTGACCAGAATAGGAACAAAATGGAGAAACCGCTCGAAACCGCTGACATTGAATTCATCATGCGGGCCACCATCGAAGCATCAGGTGCAAACATGGTAAAGATACGTCCGATGATTTGAAACAGGGGAGCTCCAGGAGGATGCCCTACCTGAAGTTTAAAAGCAGTGGCAATATACTCACCGCAATCCCAAAAACTGGCAGTTGGCTCAGATGTGATGAGATAAACTACTGTTGATATGGTAAATACCATCCAGCCCAACAGGTTGTTTAATCTTTGGTATTGTTTCATTTTTAATAAGTTGTATGAAATTTGATTTTTCTCAAACAATTGGCGAAATTACTTAAAAACTATCTTATCTGCCTATACACCGACATAAGCCTGCACATATTTTCATAAATTTGCAAACTGATATTTTTAAAAGATTGATTAATATGCTACGATTAGTATTGATACGCCACGGTGAAAGCCAGTGGAACAAGGAAAACCGCTTTACCGGATGGACTGACGTTGACCTTTCTGAAAAAGGCATAGAAGAAGCCCATGAAGCAGGTAAACTGATGAAAGAAAATGGATTCAACTTTAAAATTGCTTATACATCCTACCTCAGAAGGGCGATTAAAACTTTGTGGATCGCACTCGAAGAGATGGACCTCATGTGGATACCACAATACAAAACATGGCGCCTGAATGAAAAGCATTATGGCAACCTTCAGGGCCTGAATAAGGCTGAAACTGCCAAACAGTATGGTGATGAACAAGTGCATATCTGGAGGCGCTCCTATGATATTCCGCCGGCAGCCCTCAATGCTGATGACCCGCGGAATCCCCGGTTTGATCCGCGTTATGCTGAATTGTCAGCAGATGAAACACCACTGACCGAATCACTTAAAGATACGATTGGCCGTATTGTCCCTTACTGGGAAAACGAAATATCGGTTAAACTGAAGGAACACGGAGAAGTGCTGGTTGCTGCACATGGTAACAGTCTGCGCGGTATTGTGAAATATTTAAAAAATATGGGTGAGCAGGAGATTATTGCCTTAAATCTTCCAACAGGTATTCCCTATGTTTTTGAATTTGACGACAATCTGGTTCTGCAAAAAGACTATTTTCTGGGCGATGAAGAAACAATCCGTGCTTTGATGGCTGCGGTTGCCAATCAAGGTAAAAGTAAATAAGGTTTTTTTAGTATATTTGTCTTTCAAAATTTGTAGTTTATGCCTCAGCAGTGGGTAATTCCCGACATCCATGGTTACGCTAAAACCCTTAAAGCCCTGATAGAGGAACAGATACGTCCTTCAAAATCTGACGAACTGTACTTTCTGGGCGATTATATTGACCGTGGACCTGACTCCAAAGGTTTGATTGACTATTTGATGAAGTTGAAAGCAAGCGGATACAATGCCAGGTTCCTGAAAGGCAACCATGAAGATTTTTGTATACAGTGCTGTGAGGAGGAACACAAACTTAAAAGTTTTATGGGATTCAGGCAAACCAACGTTAAAAAGGCCGACTGGTTTAAATACGGTGGTAAGGAAACCCTCAAAAGCTTTAAAGTAACTGATTTGAAAAAGTTCCCGGCTGAATACCTTGACTGGATGCGCAAGCTTGAATACTACATCGAAGTCGGGAATGTTATACTTGTACATGCAGGCCTGAACTTTGATGAAGATGATATTTTTAAGGACAAGGAATTCATGCTATGGGCACGCGAATTTCAGGTGAAACCTGAGAAAATCGGTAACCGCAAAGTCATTCATGGGCATGTTCCTGTAAGTCATGAATTTATTGATTTCTGTGTACGTAAAGGCACCTACAATTTTGTGGATCTCGACAACGGTGTGTATATCCGGAATAAACAAGGTTTCGGGAATCTAACCGCTCTTGAACTGAACTCCGATATTCTGCTTATCCAATCCAACCTGGATGAACCCGAATAACTGAGAGCTCTTTTTTATAATTTTTTATGAACAACAACGTTATCATATTCCCACAGTAAAAATATTTTCCGCTAATTTTGTTCCGAAATTTACTATGCCCGTGAATGACAGTATTGTAATCATCCCCACCTATAACGAAAAGGAAAACATAGAGCGTATAATACGCAAAGTGTTTTCGCTGTCGGTTCCCATTGATGTTCTTGTTGTTGAAGATAATTCACCCGATGGTACCGCCGCTATTGTACGTAAATTAATGACAGAATTTGACGGACGGCTCTTTATGGAAGAGCGCAAAGGTAAATTGGGACT
>CAZKCK010000047.1:19849-23646 GCA_964550695.1 uncultured Bacteroidales bacterium
GATAATATCTGGTTTACCGGTTATGCCTTTCAGATTGAAATGAAATACTCAGCCTGGAAACTTGGATTTAAAATCGTGGAGGTCCCGATCATTTTTACCGACCGCACCGAGGGCGAATCAAAAATGAGCAAAGGCATCTTCAAAGAAGCCATCATCGGAGTTATAAAGCTCAGATTCAAAAAAATACGACCAAGGAAGATATAAGGTTTAAAATAAATCGAAGGTACAGTGAGCAATCCTGTACCTTTTTTTTGTATCTTGCAGGATATAAACCTAATTTTAAAATGAATAAAATCTGCATAAACGGAGCCACAATTGTGAATGAAGGAATATCGTTCAAAGGTGATGTTTATATTCAAAACGGACATATTTGCAAAATCCTGAAGGAAGGTCAATCTGCTCAGGGTCTTGAAGGTTTTCAGCGCATTGATGCAACCGGCAAATTGTTAATTCCGGGCGTGATTGATGATCAGGTACACTTCAGGGAACCCGGTCTTGAATACAAAGGCGAAATATATACCGAAGCCAGAGCGGCAGTGGCCGGAGGCATTACTTCTTTCATGGAAATGCCCAATACCAACCCGCAGACACTGACACAGGAATTGCTGGAACAGAAATATGAACGGGCGGCCGGGGTTTCACTGGCTAATTATAGTTTCTACATGGGTGCTTCAAATACCAACCTTGCCGAAATTATAAAAACCAACCCGAAGAATGTTTGCGGTATAAAGGTTTTTATGGGCGCTTCAACCGGTAATATGCTGGTTGACAACCCTGACACACTTCGCGGGATATTTGCAGAGGCTCCCTGTCTTGTGGCCGTTCACTGTGAAGATGAGCCAACCATCAAAGCCAATACAGCTCTTTACACCGAACGCTACGGAGAAGATATTCCGGTAAGTGCTCATCCGTTGATCCGGAGTGCAGAAGCCTGCTATAAAAGTTCGTCACTTGCCGTTGAGCTGGCTCTGAAATACAATACCCGGCTGCACATACTGCATCTTTCAACTGCCCGTGAAACCGGGCTTTTCAGCAATGATATTCCCCTAAAGCAGAAACGGATAACTGCCGAAGTATGCGTTCATCACCTGTGGTTTTCTGATGAGGACTATGCCACCAAAGGATCGCTCATCAAATGGAATCCGGCAATTAAAACCGCTCATGACCGTGAAGCACTGATGCAGGCTTTGCTTGATGACAGGATTGATGTGGTGGCAACTGACCACGCTCCCCATACTTTGCCTGAGAAATCGAACAAATATGCAAAATGCCCTTCGGGAGGGCCACTGGTTCAGCATAGCCTGGTTGCCATGCTCGAGCTTCATTTTGGCGGGAAAATCAGCATCGAAAGGTTGGTCGAAAAGATGTGTCATGCCCCGGCTATTTGTTTCAATGTTCAGAAAAGAGGGTTCATCAGAGAAGGATACCATGCCGACCTTGTTCTTGTAGATACCCATGCACCCTGGACGGTTGATACATCCAATATTTTATACAAATGCGGGTGGTCGCCTTTAAACGGGCAGCTTTTCCGGTCAAAAATAACCCATACCTTTGTAAACGGAAACCTTGTGTATGAAAACGGACGTTTTGATGAGTCAATCAAGGGATTACGGTTATTGTTCAACAGATAATATTTATGAAGAAGCTTATTACGATTTCATTGCTGGCATTGCTGCTGGCAGGGTGTGGCAGTACTGTGGTGGATGTGGTGGTTGAAAAGTTCCCCGACGGAAAGCAAAAGATTGTCAGAAAGTACAGTATTGATGGCAAAGACAGTGTATTATTGAAAGAAACTGTGTTCTATATCACACAGCAGAAATACATGGAAGGGAAATTTGTTGACGGAAAACGTGACAGTGTATGGACTGCCTGGCTCGAAAACGGACAGGTCTGGACGCAGGGATCTTATAAGAACGGGCTGGAAGATGGGATGAAGATTGTTTATCATGAAAACGGAATGAAATTCTATGAAGGCCGGTTTAAAATGGGGAAACGCGTTGGTGTCTGGACATTTTATGGGAATGATGGTGTGATAGCCAAACGCATCGATTATGATGCAAAACCTCCTAAAGAGTTGTAATTCAAAACTAATTGTAACCTTAAAAGCCCGTTTCTGCCACCAAAGCACCAAGGCACCAAATCCCACCAAATATAAAAACATCGAAAATCACTTTTGTCAGGACAAAACCGGGTTATCGTGTAAAATAAAAGAGGGCTTTAAGGGCCCTCTTTGAATATTCAGTGGTGTGTTCAAAGCATCATTCTACAATCACCACAAGGTATTTTGAAGCACCCCAGAAGCTTTTGCCATTGGCAATAAACAATGTATCAGCCCTTTTTACGCCTGAAATACGGTAAGCTTCAGAAGGATGGGTGGTTACAATGTTTGCTTTTTTCGACATCAAAGGGATGAAGGTCAGTTTTGTAATATCAACCTTTGTAAAATAATCCTTGTTAAAGTCTTTTTTCAGGGTTTTATTGCTTCCAATGCCAATAAATCCACCTTCTTTACTGATTACGTTGTTTGCAATCAATTCTTTTTTGGTGCCGATTGCATAATAAGCTGTATTCAGTTCACTTACGGTGCTTTCAATTACTTTTGACTTGGATTCGATTTCTTCTGCCTGAGCAGTTTTTACTTCTTCAAGTTCTTCAACCTTAACAACCAGTTGGTCAACTTTAATATTCACCTTGGCCAGGTCATCGCGTAACAAGGCCAGTTCTGCATCTTTTGATTCAAGTTGTTGGTTCAGGAAGGTGATCATTTTCTCGAGGGCAGCAACCTTTTTATCTGATTTGTTGAGTTTATTGCGCAGCGAATTCACGAGTTTCTTGTTTTTCACAAGAAGGTCATGGATGGAATTGATGTCATTGAGAATCTGTTCCTTGGCATCCTGTTTTATTTCGCCACCCTGTGAGGTGTTTACAGTAATCAGGTTTTCAACAGCTTTAATGGAGTCCAGATTTTCCTGAACCTTGTTGAATGAGGTAATGAAATCAAGGAGTGATTCATCTTTAAGTTGTGTAAGCGCAATGAGACTGTCTTTCTGAGCCTGCAGGCGCTCGATTTCCTTCTTTTTAGAGTTGCATGAAACCAGCACAACGCTGATTATGATCAAAACAAAAAATTTCTTCATAAAGCTTCTATTATTGGGTTTTAAAAAACAGGTGCAAAATTACTACATTTTATTGGAACTTAGATATATTACCTGAGGAGGTGCAAAAAAATGCAACTATACCAAAGTGCTTTTGTACGCTTGGGTATATCCGTAATTAAATGATAAACAGCGATCCAGTTAATAGTATTAACAATGGCTAAACTAACCCTGAGCTCTATGAATTCTATTGTATAAGGTAATACCTATTTTGATATTACCACTTTGCCCGACTCAACACCAAAAGTAGTGTTGAACCGGTAGAAATAGACACCTGCCGGCAAATTAGAAACATTGGCTGAGTAATCGGTTTGCGACGAAAGATTAACATTTGGCACACTCATAACTCTTTGACCCTGTAGGTTTACAATCACCAGATCGGCAGAAATTTGACCCTGTCCCGTGAATCGAAAAACCAAGCGATCGGTTGCCGGAACAGGAGAAACCTTGATCAACGCAGATGAGTTAGATGACCAATCCTCTGAAATACTTAGCGGGCTTGCATTGGGACTCAAATGAATCAACATATTATTGCTAAAAAGAAATCCATTTGTAGGAGACAAAAAACAGATATCATAAAAACTCGGGAATTCATCAAACAAACTCCATGAAAGCCCCCAAACAGAATCAGACTGTAACCGG
>CAZKCK010000048.1:0-23564 GCA_964550695.1 uncultured Bacteroidales bacterium
TGAGCGTATCAGATGTGGTGGTGCAGGATTAGGTGGTTTTCTGACTCCAACCGGAATTGGTACTGTAGTAGCCGATGGAAAAAGGATTATAAACGTTGATGGACGCGATTTTCTGCTTGAAACACCCTTAAAGGCTGATATTGCTTTGATTGGTGCATTCAATGGGGATAAAGAAGGAAATCTGGTTTACAAAGGTACCTGCCAGAATTTTAATCCGCTGATGGCCATGGCTGCAGATGTGGTTATTGCTGAAATCAGGGTATTGCTGGAACCAGGCGAAATTGACATGGAACTGGTGCATACACCTTCAATTTTTGTTGATTATATTGTAAAATAAATAGCTAACATGAATATTTAAAAAGAATAGTTATGAAAGAATATCAGAAATTAAATCTTGAAAACTCCTTTAAAGAGTTTGAATATGCCAAGACGCTCATTCCGGGTGGCGTAATGGGCATCAGAAGGCCTTACAATTTTGTGGAAGGCGAATATCCAATCTATTTTGACAATGGAAAAGGCGGGCATGTTACGGATATTGATGGTAATGAATACATTGACTATTTGTGTGCCTATGGCCCGATGATTATCGGTAACCGCGAAGAAGAAATTGACAATGCTGTAATCAGGCAAATGCAGGAAAAGGGTTTCTGCTTCTCTCTCACGCAACGTTATCAGAATCAACTGGCTGAAAAATTCAAAGAACTGATTCCATGCAGCGAAATGAGCATTTTTGTGGCTACAGGTTCTGATGCCACCACACTTGCCACGCGCATTGCCCGCTCCTATACCGGTAAAAAATCAATTATGCGTTGCGGCTATCATGGATGGCACGACTGGTGTGTTGAGGTAAAAGGCGGCGTGCCAACCAAACTCTATGAAGATGTTTATGAATTTGAATACAATCATTTAGAAGGTCTTGAAAAACTGTTGATTGCACATGGTGATGATACCGCAGCCGTAATCATTACACCGTTCGGGCATCCGCTTGCACACGAAATGGAAGAACCAAAACCGGGTTTTCTTGAAGCTGTTAAGGAATTAGCCCACAAATATGGCGCTGTGCTGATTTTTGATGAAATAAGATCAGGATTCAGGGTTTCGATCGGCGGAGCGCAAAAATATTACGGCGTAACTCCCGATATTTCTGTTTTTGGTAAAGCCATGGCCAATGGGTATGCCATAGGTGCCGTTACCGGTAAAAAGGAATTCATGAAAGAAGTTGAAAAGAACGTTTTTATCTCTTCCACCTTCTTCCCCAACAGTTTAAGTTATGTAGCCGCATTAAAGACCATTGAGATTTTACAGCGCGATAATATTATTGACAAGATCTGGGAAAAAGGAACTTACTTTAATTCCAATATCGAAAAACTGATTGAAAAACATGATGTGGGCGCCAGAATTTCCGGGATTCCACCCATGATGTTCATCACTTTTGATAAAGATGAAGCCAAACAGTATAAAAACAAACGTACTGATTTCTATACACAGCTCATTAGGCGCAAAGTATTCCTGCAGCCTTTCCATCACGGCTATATTTGTGCCCGCCATACACAGGAAGATCTGGATTATACGCTGCAATCCATTGACGAATCATTGCAATTTGTTAAGACAAAGTATTATAAATAAATCACCTATAGGTTCAAAATTTATATTGTTCCACGAAAAATAAGTTTATATGGAAAATTTGATAATTACCGCAGCTATCTGCGGTGCTGAAGTTCTGAAAGAGCACAACCCTGCTGTTCCATATACCATTGAGGAATGTGTAAGGGAAGCCAAATCGGCCTATGATGCCGGCGCATCCATCATCCACCTGCATGTTCGCTGGGACGATGGTAAACCGACACAGGACAAGGGTCGTTTTAAACTCGTAATGGACGCCATAAAAGCTGTTTGCCCTGATGTAATCATTCAGCCATCCACCGGCGGAGCCGTTGGTATGAGCAATGATGAACGGCTGCAGCCAACGGAGCTCAAACCTGAAATGGCCACCCTTGATTGTGGAACCCTGAATTTTGGCGGAGATGACGTGTTTGAGAATACCGAAAACACCATTAAATACTTTGGCAAGCGTATGATCGACTTAGGCATAAAACCAGAGTTGGAAGTATTCGACAAGAGCATGATTGATATGGCTTTACGCCTGCACAAAAAAGGATTTATACTCAACCCCATGCACTTCGACTTTGTAATGGGTGTAAACGGAGGTATCAGCGGTGAATTGCGTGATTTTGTTTTCCTGCGTGGTTCCATTCCTGCTGATTCAACCTACACTGTGGCCGGAATCGGAAGGTTTGAATTCCCATTGGCCATGGCTGCCATTATCGACGGTGGAAATGTTCGGGTTGGTTTCGAAGACAATGTGTTTATCTCAAAGGGTGTATGCGCCAAATCGAATGGCGAACTGGTTGATAAAGTTGTAAGAATGGCCAGAGAACTGGGCCGTGGGATTGCAACACCTGCTGAAGCCAGAAAAATACTTGGACTGCCGGCTCTATAATACCATAGCTATCATTTTTTTATTGAAATAACATCAAACATGTTGAAGTTCTTTTCGAAAAAGACTTTACTTATTAAACTCATCCAATATAAAGATAAGTTCAGGCTTAACGGCCTGATTATCTTTATATTGTTATCTTTTTCGAATGTGAATGCCCAGGATTTTTGGAAAATATTGCCATTCCCAGAAGAACATAGTATTAGCAACTTAAAAATTAATGCGAATGGTGAGTTGTTTGTTAGTGCAGTAAACAACAATCAACAAAATGGGTTATTCCGTTCAAAAAATGAAGGTCTATCCTGGGAAATGGTACTTAATACATCTAATTTTCAAATCTATTCATTTAGCATAAACCCTAATGGAAATATTTTTGTCAGCACCGGCGGTTTTTACCCTTTTAGGGCATCATTTGATAATGGAGCCACATGGGATACAATCCCGATACCTACCTTTACAGGCATAGCAAGGATTGAATTTTTAGGAACTGATACCCTTCTTTTAGGAACTGAAACTGGTAATGGTGCTTTATTATTAAGCACTAACGATTTAGGAAATACATGGGACACCCTATTCATCACAGAAAATCACACCAGCGAATATGTTTCCGATATCGCCATTGCACCAAATGGAGATATTTACATAAGCTTAATGTGCTATTTTGCAGATATGGGTGGGGTTTACAAATCGACCGATGGAGGAAATACCTGGCAGTTCCTGGGCCTGCTAAACCATCAGGTAAACGAGATTGAAGTAAACATACAGGGTGATATTTTTATAGGGGTATTTTCTGATTTTGATCAGGGTGCAGGCGGTGTTTATGCCATTTACCATAATGACCCACAAATTGTTGAATGTTTTTATGGCCCCCAAATAAATGGTTTAACAATCAATTCTGCTGGTTATATTTATGCCGGTACGGGGTGGCCCGATGGCGTGTCAATTTCAAAAGATAATGGGTTTAGCTTTAATTACAACAATAGCGGGCTACCTTACTTTCCGATAGGTAAAATTGAAAAGGATTATTCAGATTACATTTATGCTTTGCTTAATGGACCATCAAACCTAATTTATCGCACAACCAACCCCACAGTAGGAATAGGTCTCCCAAAATTCAGCAATTGCTTTACTTTAAGTGTTTTTCCAAACCCGGTTACGAATACTTTAACAGGCCAATTGGGCGCATATATATTTGATAAACCATACCGGTTTAGTATTTTTAATATGTGGGGTAAAGAAACCATGAATGGGTTCATACATCCTTTAAATGGTACATTTAACGTAGAAGTTACATGCCTGAACAATGGATGCTATACATTGGTCATTTATCTCAATGATTGTACTGTTCATTCAAAACTAATTAAGAATCAACTTACTTAAATCAAATTAATTAAATTAATAAATATTCGATATGAAAAAAGGAAACAAATACGGCGTTCATCGCGTGATTGAGCCCAAAGGCGTTTTGCCGCAGCCGGCCAATAAAATCGATAACAATATGGACGAAATTTATGACAATGAAATCCTTATTGATGTTATTACTCTGAATATTGACTCAGCAAGTTTTACCCAGATTGAAGAACAGGCTGGCGGAGACGATCAAAAAATTGCTGAAATCATGATGGATATCGTTGCAAAGCAGGGAAAACACCGGAATCCGGTAACCGGCTCAGGCGGAATGCTGTTAGGCATCGTTGAAAAAATCGGCACGGCCCTCGAAGGCAAGACCGACCTGAAGGTTGGTGATAAAATTGCCACCCTGGTTTCACTTTCACTCACACCGCTGCGTATCGATAAGATTAAAGAAATCCGTAAGGACATTGATCAGGTTGACATTGACGGGAAAGCTATTCTGTTTGAAAGTGGTATTTATGCCAAAATCCCGGCTGATATGCCCGAGAAACTGGCCCTTTCGGCACTTGATGTTGCCGGAGCCCCTGCCCAGACAGCAAAACTGGTTAAACCGGGCGATACCGTACTGATTATTGGTGCCGGCGGGAAATCGGGTATGCTTTGCTGCTATGAAGCAAAAAAACGTGCCGGAGTCACCGGTAAAGTCATTGGCCTTTGCCATAGCGAAAAGAGTACCAAGCGTTTACAGGATCTCGGCTTCTGTGATTATGTTTTTGCTGCGGATGCCACTCAGCCTGTAGTAGTTCTTGAAAAAATTGAAGAACTGACCAATGGTAAAATGGCTGATATTACCATCAATAACGTGAATATCAATGATACAGAAATGACGAGTATTCTGTGCACAAAAGATACAGGTATTGTATATTTCTTCTCGATGGCAACCAGTTTTACCAAAGCCGCATTGGGTGCCGAAGGTGTTGGAAGTGATGTAACCATGATAGTTGGCAATGGCTATACCCGTGGTCATGCGGAGATTACACTTGAGTTGCTGCGCGAAAGCGAAAAACTCAGGAAAGTATTCACAGAATTGTATGCTTAATTTTTAATAAAATTTATGTCCCAGAACAGAAGAAAAGAGTTTTTTCCGGAAGCTACTGACGAGCAATGGAACGACTGGAAATGGCAGGTGAAGAACCGCATCGAAACATTTGATCAGCTAAAGAAATATATTGACCTTACCGAAATGGAAGAAGAGGGAATCAAGAAATCACTTGAGACCCTGCGTATGGCTATTACTCCGTATTACCTTTCGCTGATTGACAAAGACGATCGCAATTGCCCGGTAAGAAAACAGTCAGTTCCTTCAGGTGAAGAAATGTACCAGTCACCCGCTGATTTGCTGGATCCGCTGCATGAAGACGAAGATTCTCCTGTTCCGGGGCTTACCCATCGTTATCCTGACAGGGTGCTGTTCCTGATTACCGACATGTGTTCGATGTACTGCCGCCATTGCACCCGCCGGCGGTTTGCAGGTCAGAATGACTGTGAATCGCCTTCGGAGCGCATTCAGAATGCCATTGATTACATTGCACGTACACCGGAAGTAAGAGATGTGCTGCTTTCGGGTGGTGATGCCCTGCTGGTAAGCGATAAAATGCTTGAATCGATTATTCAGCGGCTCAGGGCCATCCCGCATGTTGAGATTATCAGGATAGGTACCCGTACACCCGTGGTTTGCCCGCAGCGTATTACCGATGACCTGGTGAACATGCTTAAAAAATACCATCCCATCTGGCTGAATACACATTTCAATCACTCGAAGGAAATTACCCCGGAATCGGCTGAAGCATGTGCCAAAATGGCCAATGCCGGCATTCCTCTTGGTAACCAGACAGTTTTGCTCAGAGGCTTAAACGATTGCGTACATATCATGAAACGGTTGGTACATGATCTGGTAAAAATAAGGGTTAGACCTTATTACATCTATCAGTGTGATTTGTCGATGGGCCTGGAACATTTCCGCACGCCTGTATCGAAGGGAATCGAAATTATTGAAAGCCTCAGGGGACATACCAGCGGTTATGCGGTTCCGACTTTTGTGGTTGACGCACCCGGTGGCGGTGGTAAAACTCCCGTTATGCCCACTTATCTGATTTCACAAAGCCCCGGAAAAGTGATACTGCGCAATTTTGAAGGTGTAATCACAACCTATACTGAACCCGCCGATTATAAAAATGAATGCAGTTGCCCGGATTGCATGGCACATACGCCTGCGCCTGAGGGAATTGCTTCCTTGTTTAGCGGCGAAATACTTTCGTTGGAACCAGCCAATCTTACACGCAAAAAACGCCACAAATAATACGTGCCCTTTATTGGCAACATATTGAAATACAAGAGCCTTTCGATAGTCGGGCTCGAAAAAAATACGGGTAAAACGGAATGCCTGAACTATGTGATCAGACGGTTGAAGGATTCAGGGAAAACCATTGCCCTGACTTCGATCGGGATGGATGGTGAAACCATTGATCAGGTGACAGATACGCATAAACCCGAAATTGTTTTGTATAACAATATGATTTTTATGACTTCCGAAAAACATTACAGGCAGAAGCAGTTGGTTTCTGAAATACTGAATGTGAGCGATAAACAGACCGCACTCGGCAGGCTTGTGACTGCCAGGGCAATGAGTACAGGAACGGTCTTGTTTTCAGGACCATCGGATACCACATGGCTGAAGAAAGAGATTGCAAACATGCAATCGTATCAGGTTGATACCACCATTGTGGATGGGGCCATTTCGCGGCTCAGCCTGAGTTCTCCGGCTGTAACCCAATGTATGATACTTGCAACGGGGGCAGCACTTTCAGCCAATATCAGTACAATTGCACAAAAAACCAGGTTTGTTTATACGTTGATTTCGCTTGAAGCATTTAAAACACCCTGGGCTGACCAACTGATGTGTAACGAAAACGGGGTTTTTGCACTCCCCGAAAATGATCAACCCATCAATCTGGAAATACCTTCAATTTTCATGCTGGAGAAATTCAAAGAACAACTCATGGCCTACGGGAATACAATTTATGTAGCCGGTGCAGTTGGAGATAAACTGTTGAATTACCTCCGGATTCAAAAACAAATCAGTGAGATTACACTGGTGGTGCGCGATTTTACAAAGCTTTTTGTTACAAGCGAAGCATATCTGGCATTTATAAAGCGCGGAGGGAAAATCAAAGTCCTGCTGCGCCCCGAATTGCTTGCTGTTTGTGCCAATCCGGTTTCGCCTCTGGGATTCAGGCTTGATTCTGCCAAATTATGTGAAGCTTTGCAACATAGCCTGGATGTTCCGGTTTACGACATTAAAAAAATCTAAATCATGGTAACGCTGAGTTCGATAGCTGATAAAATAAGCGGCATCAGGTTTATGATTGACAATCTGGATGTAAGGTCAGCCTTGGGGAAAAAGCATCTTCAAACCACAGCCTTTTGCACGGATGCTGAAAAGCTTACCAAAGATGCTGATAGCATCTATGAAATTATGATGCTGCTTGACGATGAGGATTTTAAACATCGTTTTTCGCACATCAGAAACCGGTTTGAAGAACTCAGAGACATTGAACGCAGCCTTCAGCATCTTGCAAAAGCAGGTGTTCCGGATGACATTGAACTGTTTGAAATAAAACGCTTCTGCCTTTTGATTGGCGAAATCAGGGATTTACTTGCCGGAAAGACCTTTAACGACCTGCAAATACCTGATCTTGAATATGCTATAAAAATACTGGATCCCGAAAACCAACGCATTCCACATTTTTACATTTATCCTTCCTATCATCCTGAACTTTCAGCTCTCCGGAAAAAGCTTTCATCAATTGACAATGCTGACAAGGACGCATTTGCCATCCTATACGGCCGCTGTGCTGAAATTGAAGATAAAATCAGGCTGGAGCTTTCGCACCAATTGATTGAGTATGCAGATAAAATGCTTGAAGCGCTGCACAACACTGCCCTGCTCGACATTTTGTTTGCAAAGGCCCTTCAGGCAAAGTCTCTTTTACTGTGCAAACCGGTTGTGGCCCAAGAAATAACCACCTATAAAGGTTTGTTTAATCCCCAGATCAAGGCTATTCTGGCAGCAAATCATAAGCAGTTTCAGGCGGTGGATATTAATCTGCATCCGGGACCCTGTGTTGTAACCGGAGCCAATATGGCCGGGAAAACAGTTTTACTCAAAACTATCGCCCTTGCACAATACCTTTTTCAGTTCGGATTTTTTATTCCGGCAACTGAGGCCCGAATTGTACCGGTTGACCTGGTGATGAACAGTGTAGGTGATCAGCAATCAGAACTTCAGGGTTTGTCATCATTTGCGTCTGAAATGCTGAATATCAATGGTATTCTCAAAGCAGCCAAAAGCAATCAGCGGATTCTGGCACTGATTGATGAACCGGCACGGACCACAAATCCAGCCGAAGGACTTGCCATTGCAAATGCTGTGATTGATGAACTCGCCGGATACAAGGTAAGAAGTGTGATAACAACCCATTACAGCGGCATTACAGTTGGGGTAAGAAAGCTGAAGGTTGTGGGACTTAAAACTGAAACATTGCCTGAAAACATTTCACCTGAAAACATCAATGATTTTATTGATTATTCGTTAGTGGAAAACGCCGAAGGGACAGTCCCTGCTGAGGCTATCCGCATTGCAACATTGCTGGGAATTGATAATAAATTGCTTGAAAAAGCAAAGTTTTACATTTCCGGAAAAACTGATTAAAAATATTATAAAATAATGCATACCAGTAAACTAGGACTTGATTTTTTAAAGGTGGAACAGGCCCGTCGTGTGGCTGAATCCATCGCAACTGATGTACAGAAATTTGTAAATGGCTATACTACCGTAGCCGTGGAACGTACGCTGTGCCGCCTTATGGGGATTGACGGTGTGGATGAGCATGAAGTTCCTCTGCCTAACATCGTGGTGGATGATATTAAAGAAAAGGGCCTGCTGGCTCAGGGTGTTTTGTATTTTCTGGGTTGTGCTGTTGCTGCAACAGGATTAAATCCCCAGCAGATTGCCATGCAAATTTCATCCGGACAACTGGATATTACACGCTTACCCGCAATTAACACCACTGAACTGCAAGCCGTTCTAGAGCCCTACATCAATGCTGCCATCCGGCGCATTGTTGCCAACCGCAAACGTCGCGAAGATTTTATTGCCAATGTGGGTGAAGGTGCAAAACCTTACATTTATGTGATTGTTGCCACCGGAAATATTTATGAAGATGTGGTTCAGGCACAGGCTGCTGCCCGTCAGGGTGCTGATATCATTGCGGTTATCCGCACAACGGGTCAAAGTCTGCTCGATTATGTGCCCTATGGCGCTACCACCGAAGGTTTTGGCGGAACCTATGCCACGCAGGAAAACTTCCGGATTATGCGCTCTGCACTGGATGAAGTGAGTGCCGAGGTTGGACGTTACATCAGGTTATGCAACTACTGTTCTGGTTTGTGCATGCCTGAAATTGCCGTTATGGGCGCCCTTGAAGGACTGGATGTGATGCTGAATGATGCGCTTTATGGTATTCTTTTCAGGGATATCAATATGCAACGTACGCTCATCGATCAGTATTTTTCACGCGTAATCAATGGTTTTGCGGGTGTAATTATCAATACCGGTGAAGACAACTACCTGACCACAGCTGATGCTTTTGATGAAGCACATACCGTTCTGGCTTCAGATCTCATCAACGAGCAACTTGCGCTGCTTGCAGGGATTCCTGAGGAACAGATGGGTCTGGGGCATGCATTTGAAATGAACCCCGATCTCGAAAACGGTTTCCTTTATGAGCTTGCTCAGGCACTCATGACCCGTGAAATTTTCCCGAAAGCGCCCTTAAAATACATGCCACCAACCAAATTCATGACTGGCAATGTGTTCAGAGGCCACATTCAGGATGCACTGTTTAATGCCATTTCAATCTGGACCGGTCAGGGCATTCAGTTGCTTGGCATGATGACCGAAGCCATTCATACGCCGTTTATGTCAGACAGGTATCTGGCGATTGAAAATGCCAGGTATATCTTCAACAACCTGAAAAACATTGGTGATGAAGTTGAGTTTAAACAAGATGGGATCATCCGCAGGCGTGCGCAGAAGGTTGTGGAAGATGCACTTCAGGTGCTGGAACGGATACAGCATGAAGGTTTGTTTACAGCACTTGAAAAAGGAATGTTCGGAGATGTAAAACGACCTAAAAACGGTGGCAAAGGCCTCGCCGGGGTTGTTGAAAAAGGAAACAATTATTACAATCCATTTGTTGCAATTATGAAAGGAGAAAAAACAAAATGAGTGGCGGCCTCTATTCAACAGATAAAAATAATTTCGACCAGACGCTTGACCTGAAAAGGATCAAACCTTATGGCGATACCATGAATGACGGTAAGACACAAATCAGTTTTACACTGCCTGTGCCTTGCAACGACGAAGCCATTGAGGCTGCAAAAATCCTGTTGCGGAAAATGGGTTTTGAGAACCCTCAGGTGGTCTTTTACAAAGAACTTACTCCCGGGTTTACGTTTTTCAACTGCTACGGATCAAGCGTACATACAGTTGATTATACCACCATTTCGGTACCCAAGGTTGAATCAACCGTGTGGGATATGAAGGAAACAGATACATTTATTCGTGAGAACATCGGACGTAAAATAGTTGTGGTAGGTGCCAGTACCGGCACTGATGCACATACCGTTGGCATTGATGCCATTATGAATATGAAAGGTTATGCCGGCCATTATGGTCTTGAACGATATGAAATGTTTGAAACCCTGAACATGGGAAGTCAGGTGCCGAACGATGAATTTATAGCCAAAGCCATTGAAATGAAGGCAGATGCATTGCTGGTTTCGCAGACGGTAACGCAGAAAGATGTGCATATTCAGAACCTGACTGAACTTGTTGAAATGCTTGAAGCCGAGGGATTACGGCACAAATTGATGCTGATTTGCGGAGGACCGCGCATTTCACATGAACTGGCCAAAGAACTGGGTTATGATGCCGGTTTCAGCATGAATTCATATGCTGACGATGTTGCTTCGTATATTGCCCAGGAATTTAACCGCAGAAAAAACTCAAAATAACATATCACCCATGGACAAGAAACTTATAAGGGAAATAATCGCCAAACGTGTGGCTCTGGAACTGAATGACGGAGATGTTGTGAATCTGGGTATAGGTTTGCCAACACTCATTCCCAATTACCTGCCCAAAGGCATCAGGCTGATATTACAGTCAGAAAATGGCTTGCTGGGTATGGGCCCTACCCCACCCTCAGGTGCTGAAGATTTTAACCTCTTAAATGCCGGTGGCGGATTTATTACTGCCATCCCCGGAGCGTCTTCTTTTGACAGCGCCACTTCCTTCGCCATTATACGCGGCGGACACGTGGATGTAACCGTACTCGGGGCCATGCAGGTTGATGAACACGGAAATCTTGCGAACTGGATGATTCCGGGTAAAAAAACGCCCGGCATGGGTGGTGCCATGGACCTTCTGGTAGGTGCACGAAAAGTGATTCTGGCCATGGAACATACGGCTGGCACTGAGAAGAAAATACTGAAGAACTGCACATTGCCTCTTACCGCTGCCGGACAGGTGAACCTGATTGTTACCGAAATGGGCATGATGGAAATTACACCTGAAGGCATTGTACTGAAAGAGCTCTATCCTGAGTTTACGGTTGAACAGGTGCAGGAGGCCACAGAGGCTACCCTACTCATTTCTCCGGCCCTGTGCCCCATGATAGGCTAAACCATCAAATATTGGAGTAATCCCTCGGGAGAATTATGAATGTTGATCCTTCGGCATGCTTCGGCAAGCTCAGCACAGGTGCTCAGGATAAAATTTTTAATTTTTAATTAGCCCACCAGAATTAATTATCCTTCATTAATCGGATTTTGATTATTGTTTATTGTTGTTAGATTTTTGGTGACTGATTATTGTTATTTGTTATTTGCTTTTTGTTATTTGTTTTTTGATTTTTGGTGAGATTTGGTGCTTTGGTGTTTTGGTGGCAAAGGCTTAAGAGAGAGAAAATTGTTGCCACGAATGCACGAATATGTTGACCCAACTTGCGTAGAATCTACATTTTAAAAAATATTTTCAGTCAGTTTAGCCTTTGAACACACAAAAAGCTGTAACAATTTTAGCGCAAAATATTTATAATGATGTTATTATGATCTGCAGATGCTCTGAGCCAAACAAACATATGCATAACCTTTATGATGCCCTGAAATATAAATACGCACCCTTTGTAAAACGAAAGTCTGTAGTACACAAATCTGAACTCAACGATTGCCAATCTATTGAACAGCAATTATTTTTTCGGATTAGCTGCAAAGTGGGTTAAGTGGTTACAGATTTTCAAGTCGTTTGAGTATTTCCGCATTTTGTCTTAAGAGTTCATCGATGGTTTTTTGCTGCAGATCCAGAATATTTTTCTGTGCCCCTATCAGCATTTTCTGGCTGTCGATCATGGCCTGTTGTTCCTGCACGGCTTTTACAAGGGGCACCACAAATTGCGAATAAGCAAGGCTGTAATGGTCGGTGGGATTATCCTGTTCGGGAACATTTAAGCCATCGAAGTCGTAGTTAAGTTCACGGCATATTTTCTCAACATCCTGAGCAATAAAACCGGTACGTATTACCGAACCTGATTTGGGATAATCCATATTTTTCGTCCTCTCGTTCAGTAAGCTGTCGGGCATATTTACGGTAACATGTTCATCAAATTTTTGAGTATTCAATTGGTACGAAACCGGTTTCAGGCCATTGATAAAAGCCAGGCCCGGAATATTGTACTGCATGTTATATTCAAACCGCTTGTCAGCTGGAATACTCCATGCCACCTGACCTTCAATAACCGTTACACCCGCATTGCCTATACGTACTTTATCGGAAGCATTTACTGTTGCACCATTCCCGATAGCAGTGGCATTTTCTAAATTGTATGTGCTTACATTTGCAAGATTACCCAATCCGGTGTTATAATTTCCGGTTTGGTTGTTTAGAAGTGCCTGAATGCCTACCGCTGTGTTTCTGGTTCCGTTTGTGTTGGATGAAAGTGCATCCGCCCCGTCTGCCGTGTTATAATTTCCTGCGATGTTGGAATGTAGTGCGAAATTTCCGCTTGCCGTGTTATTATACCCTGTGTTGTTGTCATGAAGTGCTTCAAATCCGTTTGCTGTGTTATAATGTCCAGATATGTTGGACGCAAGTGCACTCTGTCCGTTTGCCGTGTTGCTGCCTCCTGTTGTGTTGTTATGAAGCGCACTCTGTCCGTTTGCCGTGTTACCCATTCCTGCTGTGTTAGAAAAGAGCGCAGCCGATCCGGTTGCGGTGTTATAATATCCTGCAGTGTTGGAATAAAGTGCATGCGATCCGTTTGCCACGTTATGACCTCCTGTAGTGTTGGAAAGAAACGCCTGAAAGCCGTTTGCTGTGTTATTATTTCCTGTTGTGTTGGAAAGTCCGGCATAATATCCTACAAAAACATTCGAATTATTGCTTAAATCATCGCTTTCGCCTGCCAGTTCGCCCAAAAAAACCGAGTATCCGGTATTGAGCGTTTCTATTTGCCCTTTCTGGCTGATGCGGGTGCGGGTAATATTGTTGGTACGTATATCAAAATCCTGTGCATCAGTGGTACCTATAAAATTGGTACCCGAAGCTGTACCTGCATTGCCATTAAGACTCCAACCCTGTCCCGACTGGACTGCAGTGGACCTTAAAATTTGCCCGTTGGTGTCAACATAAAGATTTGCCGGGTTTTCAGTTGTAGAAGCATAAGCGCCCTGACAAAATAGTGATGTTACCGAATTGTTTCCTAAACGTACCTGATTACTTTCATTGGCAATTGCCCCATACCCTATGGCAGTTGCATTTGATAAATTTACCTGACTAACATCTGTATAAGAACCGAATCCTGTGTTACTATTACCTTCAGTATTGGAATAGAGTGCATATAATCCGCCTGCTGTGTTATTATGTCCTGTTGTATTGGAATTGAGCGCTCCCACTCCGGTGGCTGTATTATTATATCCTTCGGTGTTCAAAAAAAGTGCGTTTCCTCCATTGGCCGTGTTATAATTTCCTATTGTGTTGGAATAAAGCGCACTTGCACCGTTTGCCGTATTCAGGGTACCTGTTGTGTTTGATAGTAGTACATCCACTCCGTTGGCCGTGTTATAATTTCCTATTGTGTTGGAATAAAGCGCATTCCTTCCATTTGCCGTGTTATTATTTCCTTCGGTGTTCCAAAAAAGGGCATGCATCCCGTTAGCCGTATTATCAAATCCAATTGTGTTGGAATGAAGTGCACTCACTCCGATGGCCGTATTATAACTTCCTTCGGTGTTTGAATGAAGTGAATTCACTCCGCCGGCAATGTTATATTCACCGGTTGTGTTTGCGTTGCCGGCACTATAGCCAATAAAAGTATTATAATTATCACTCAAATCATCGTTTTCGCCTGCCTCTTCTCCCACAAAAACGGAATGCCCGGTATTGAGTGTTTCAATTTGCCCTTTCTGGCTGATGCGGGTGCGGATAACATTGTTCGTACCCAAATCAAAGTCCTGCTCATCGGTGGTGCCTATAAAATTAGTTCCGGAAATGGTTCCTGAATTTCCGCCTGTGTACCATGCATTGCCTCCTGTTCCCGGCACTATCACCGAGTTTCCGTTGCTTATGCTAAGGTTGTTTCCATCAATTGAAAGGGTTTGTAATTCGTTGGCAGGGTCGGCATCGGCATCATCGTTGTTTGCCGTGTTTTCGGAATACAACGAATAAGGCACGCTCAGCAGTTCCGAAGTTCCCATTTCAACAAATGCGAAACCTCCGTTGGGGTCCATTTCAGTATGGATGTAATAACTGTTGCTTCCCCAGGCAATTGAACTAAAAGTACCTGAAACTACTGTTCCTCCACCTATTACAAGTGTTGCCTGCCCAAATGAGTTGGTGGTCGGGGCGTGGGTTTCCTGATAAACAACACTCCCGCCTACAGTTCCCTGCAGGATGCTGATACGGAACGAAACGATTTGGTTGGCAATCAGGTTACCGGTAGCATCGCGGGCTATCGCCTGATAGTTGAATCGTTGGGGTGCCTGTGCATACAAACCTGCACAAAGCAGGAAGATGCTGATTAGGGTAAAGAATTTTTTCATGTGAGGGGATTTTTTGATTATTGACTGTGGGCTTTTTATTTCAAGGCTAAAATACACACATATTGATTGTAATATTTTTATTTGCAAGGAGATATGAGGTCATATCTGCCTTAAAAAAATTAATTTTGCGGCAAGATGAACTCATAGTTGTTATAAAAATATTATAAGGAGCATCTATGAATCAATGCGAATAAATACGTTTCTGATTTTTGAATTTTGCAGCTAAAAAACATGCCAAATATAAAAACAATAAAAGATAAATTATCGAAAGCCTGCAAAAAAATAAAATAATTGCAGCATGTGAAGAATGTAAAGAACACTGGATAACAGGTTGATACCCTAACGGCCAAAGGAAATTGCCGGATTCAATGAATTTGGATTCTCTACAGGAGGTTAACAGATACCAATTTTCTCAACAGTACTTGTATCAAGATTCGTGCTTTGATTTGCCCAAAATTGTTCCATGAAGGGATAAGGAAAACCGGTCGGGGAATTCCCCGACCGGATTGACCATTGAATTATTAAAAAAAAAGAAACTACGGAAATACTGCAGAAATAAATGCCGCTGCATTGTTATCCAGAATAATCATATCCAGTGCATCAATGCTCCCGTCGCCATTAATGTCTTCCGGAATATAACCCCCACCGAACGCAGCAGCCAGATTGTCAACAGGTATCATATCAAGGCCATCAATTACATCGTCCTGATTTACATCGCCTCCATAAATTACAAACACTCCTGAAATTTCCTTCATGTTTGAGCCGTAGGCTTTCGTAGCATTATCAGTAAAGTCATAAGCAATACTGCCTGCGGCAAACGAAACCGGTGCAGCCGACCATGTTTCGATACTGTTACGGTGTTGAACTGCAAGGTAATATGAACCAGCAAATGTTCCGGGTACAGTTGTGGTAACACTTCCGTTGGTATTCAGCGGAAGGCTGCTGATGGAATGGACCACGCCAAAAGGTGCTGTACTATGATGCAGTTCAACCGTAATTTCATCAGCCTGTGAGCCGGGGAAGTGTTCTCCTACGTCATCATAGGCCTTGTTCATCATACCGGCAGCCTCATTGTACAGCCCTTCAAGGAAGACATTAAGGGATAGTGATTTGGTGAGGCCGCCCCAATTTATCCGACCATACGGATCGTTTTCGTATAACTCACCCGCAAACCCTCCTGTTGCATCAATAAAGTTTACAGTGCCGGCATTGATTGATTTGCCAACGTTGTAAAGTCCGCCCCAGGTATTTGGAGGGAATACCGCTTCAGTTACGCTGAAATCCTGATTATTGTTAATGGTCAACAAGCGTCCGCCAGCTACACCATTCTGGAAAGTACAATAATTGAAAGCATAAACAGGATCAACGATTCCACCCGGTTGAATATTTATTCCGCTGGAGCCCATGTACTCAAAAATCCCATAGTGTGCGGCCAGGGTTCCACCGCTTGCAACATTCAGGTCATAATTTCCAGAAATCCCGGAAATCCTGGCTTCTGAACCTAAACTTCCAATAACACTAAGCCTGCCAAGATTATTTACAGTAAGCGCAGATCCTGAACCCAACAATAAATCAGAATTGTACCCTACATCCATGATGCCTCCTGAATTGATGGTGGCTCCATTGTTTACCGAAACTTCATAACCATTCAGAGAGAAAGTACCAGCAGTAACTGTCAGGGTATTGTTAATCTGTAAATTTGATCCTGCCCCAGCGCTGTTTGATTTTCCTGATTTAATCACGGTCCCGTCGCGTAGTACGTCCGGGCTTGTTTTGGCGCCACCTCCGGTTTTATTACACAACAAATCATGGAAATTGGTTCCCGGAACGTTATAAACAAGCGCGGAAACGCCACCATAGAGTTCAACAGTACCTCCTGCCGGGGTAAATCCACTGTTATCAACCATGAAACTACCTGAAGTTCTGATGGTGCCACCGGTAATATTTTCAGTAAAAGTATTGTAAGGATGATTGTAAACATAAACCCCAAAATCCTTAAAATCCAATACACCGGTAGGCATTATTGTCAGACTGGCATTACTGTAATATGGCCAGTAACTGGTCATACTGCCTCCGTAAACATTCAGTGTACCTCCATACCCAACATAAACATCAGCATTCATGTCAATATAATTCAATGCATCCTGATGCAGGTCCATGGTTCCATCATAGATGGCAAAGGTCCCGAACAATCCAATATCAGCAAGGTCGGCAGCACTGAAATTGCCGGGTGAAATCCACAAACCACCGCTTGTCCAGTCATAAACCTGGCAATTGATGGTTGAAGCGGATACGTTGTATAGCATATTAGCAGTTTCAAGAATGTTAAAATTCTCAGTAGAACAGAATTGAGTTCCCGTACCGTTAAAAATAACCCTTCCCGCTGTTTCCAGGAAAGCCGAAACTCCAACATTGTTCAGCCAGTCGCCCCCGATGCTTATGGTTTTATTGTTTGAATTCAGTATCCCATCGTTAATATTTAAAGAACCCTTCAGTATCAGGTCATCGTACACCTGCAATGTTCCCGAAGGCTTATTAAGGGTCATATTGTTCAAATAGTTGCCATTGACTACCTGCACATAATGCCCTGTATTTCCGGTAATGAATTCAACAGTACCTGCAGTAAGCTGAAAATTGGATGTATAAGGAGCTCCGAGCGTTCTGCCGAAGCGCAGGGTACCACCTGTTATCCCGTTGACAAAGGATGAACCTATGCTTACGTTTTGACCTGATATTTCGAAAACAGAAGTACCCGACATATTCAGTGTGCCGTTTAATGTACTAAAACCTGAAGATGCGTTGTAATCGCATATAAATGAACCTCCGCTTCCCAGATTAAGCATACCTGTTGAAGGGAAGGTAAAAGCTCCATGTGTAGTAACAATGCTTCCGGATTCTGTGGTTATTGTTCCGGAAAGGTCGAATGAGCCGGTATTGTAATAATCTGCCCCACCGTAAAAGTAAATACTGCCACCGCTCTCAATAACCGAATTTCCGCCCACAATTAAATCAATCGACATAAACCAACTGGCACTATTCTGTAAAGTGAAATTTCCGGCCACTTTGCAGGGATAATAGACTTTAGCTCCTCCGCTGAGTAGTTTTGAAAATGGCACAACCACCAGGTTCCCAAATTCCGCATCAGCATCCTCCGGATAATATAAGTCTTTGGTATAGGCCGTATTCCCTGTACCGATCATGGCATTTGTCCCTTCATAAAACCTCCATATATGTGAATGGAAAGTACCTGCAGTTACATTGTCGTTAGAACCTGACCTCCAGTTAATCCAATAGGAAGTCAAATCATTTAACGGATTTGTCATGATCAGGGTTCCGTAAATATTGGTTTCGTTGGTAACATTGCACGTATACGACATTAGATCAAAACTTCCGGCATTAATATTCAGAATACCGGTAACAACAAAGTTTGTAGACAGCAAAATTGTATTGGATTTTCCGCCATCTGAGAGCAATGCCCCACTTCTCTTATCGTACAAAGCTCCAACATTTGCAGCACCCTCATCGCCTTTAGCACTTTTATTGATTGTTACAATAGGCAATGTACAGCTATTGTACTGACTGATGTAATAATCACCCGGGCCATAAAACTCAAAAGTACCGGCAGCAGGGGTAAAGTCGGCCCTATTGCCTATGAAACCCTTTGATATCCGAATGGTTCCTGCGGTAATATTGTCGGTTAATGAGATTGCAGGGTTATCATTAATTACTATACCATTATCCTTAAAATCAAGCACACCACCCGTCATGGTGATGGATGCATTGTAAGTAAATGGCCAGTAACTGTAACCATTTCCTCCATAAACATTGATGGCACCTCCGGTGGTTATACTGAGATTTCCTCTGAGGTCAATATATTGTACAAAATCCTGATGAAGATTGATTGTGCCTCCATTGTTAGCTGTATAAGAACCATCGAGGCCGTCGTCAACTAAATCCAATGCAGTGAATGTTCCGGCTACAGCCTCAATCCCGCCGGTAGTCCAGTCGTATTGGGCGCAGGTTACAGTATATGCTGCATTGTTGATACGCAGAGCCGTTCCCATATTGGCTTCAAGAATATTAAAAGTTTCACTTGAACCTATTTCCTGATAACCGGAGCTATTGAAAACCACCTTGCTTGTACCTTCTGCAAACCCCGCAGTACCTGTTGTATTGATCCAGTTTCCGCCCACATGCATCGTCCTGTCCTGAATATTAAAGATGCCTGATTCTATAACCACATTGCCATTGACATCAAGAATACTGCTCAGAAGGTTGTTAATATAAACTATACCAGACTGACTAAAAGTCAGGTTATTAAAGTAGTCGCCGGCATTCATCTTGAGTTCCTGCGAAGAGCCATCCAGCACGACCTTACCATAATTACAAATAAAAACACCATTGCTATTCACATTACCCTTTAGAACGATGTCATAAACTGAATAGATGCCGAATTCTGCTCCCGGATGCACATAAATAAACCCATTGATGGTAAGCGGTTGCGTTGAAAAATAACTTATTCCTACTTCTGCCCCGCCTGATTTATAACTTCCTATATTGTTAAATGAGCAGGAATTTGAATAGTTTTGTACATATGTATCTGTACTACCCCCAAATAATACGGTTCCGTTGGCCAGGTTTGCATTGGCCCCCGATTTAAACTCCCAGTACCCATACACATTGAATGGTGCCTGTACAATAAAGTTTGCTGTTGATCCTGACTCCCAATAAACATTGCCACTGGCAGTGATTGAACCTGAAGTGTTGTTCATTCCGAGGGTACCGCTGATGCTAAGATTGTTTGCCACATTCAGGGCAAACCCTCCAACAGTGACGGTGGCACCTGCATTGATGGTGAGGCTTGCACAATAGGCCACCGCACTCTGCACATAAGGCTGGTTGGGTGTACCCGAAGGAATGGTCACGTTCAGCGTTGCGTCCGGACGCACATCGGCACTCCAGTTTCCGGGCGTATTCCAGTCTGAGCTTACAGTACCTTTCCAGGTACCGGGTGTTTCCGTAAAATCAACATAAAAAGTGTGAGTACCCGCAGTTATGTCTTCATCATCCAATAATATATAATAAGTTGTACCGGCTGTCATTGCCATTGATCCATAGGACCCTGTGTTGAAAATATCATCAATACATTGCCAGTCGGCAGAAGAGCATGAACCTGATTTCCACATATAATCAACCCAACTTCCGGCAGCAGTTACCTGAACTTTATAATTACCGGTGTAAGGTGGCACAAAGCTGTAAATATGTTCTATCCCATAACAATTAAAACCGCATGGCGAAACTGATGAAGTGTACCATGCACCATTTCCGCCGCTGGTATAGGTTTGGGGATAAGAGGCTCCGGTACCGCCAATGGCAGTGATGTTTAAACATGGGTTCAGGAACACATAAAAACTTTGGGTTGAAAGTAATGTATTCTCATCATCAAGAAGTATATTATAAGTTGTACCGGCTGTCCAGCTCATTGAACCCCAGGTACCTGTTGATGAAATGTCATCAATGCAGGCCCATCCTGTGGATGCACAACTGCCTGTTGACCAGAAATAATCAACATAAGTACTGTTGGTGGATGTTACTTGAATGCTGTAAATGCCGGTAACTGGTGCAACAAAACTGTACACCTGCTCAGCCCCATAACATGTAAACCCACAAGTGGCAGTGTTCCAGCCACCTTCTCCGCTTTTTGAAAACGTCTTGGTGTTGGCTGAGCCACCCCCGCTAAGTGAAATGATGTTCAGGCATGGGTTCAGGAACACATAAAAACTTTGGGTTGAAAGAGCTGTAGTTTCAGCATCAAGCAGCAAATAATAGGTGGTACCGGCTGTCCAGCTCATCGTACCATATGTTCCTGGTGAGTAAATGTCATTAATGCAGGTCCATCCTGTGGATGCACAACTACCGGTTGACCAGAAATAATCAACATAAGTACTGTTGGTGGATGTAACCTGAATGCTGTAAATCCCTGTAACCGGAGCCACAAAACTATACACCTGCTCGCTGCCGGGGCAACTATAACCGCAGGCAAGGGTTGTCCAGGCACCATCACCGCTTTTTGAAAAAGTTTTGGTATTGGCCAGGCCACCTGCCCCCAACGAAATAATTTCAGAGCAGGGGTTTCCTGTTCCGGTAAGCGCAACGGTTTTAGGGCTTGCGATATTATCGGCATTATGCGGGATATTCAGGGTGGCTGTTTTATATCCGGAAGACGTTGGCGTAAACCTGATTGTAAAAGTGCCGGAACCTCCGGGAGCAAGATAAAGGGCTGTTGCTCCGATAATTGAGAACTGGTTGGCATTGGTGCCTGTAATGGTAATATTTCCGGCTTCCAGGTTCAGATAATTTGGCACTGTTCCGGTATTGGTAACCGTCACAAGCAAATTGGTGTTCGACCCGATATCCCGTGACCCAAAACCAAGTGATGTGGATGGTGAAACTGACATGGCAACACCGGCACCACCTGTGGCAGTGGATAACCAATATTGAAGATTGTTATTTACAAAAGACACATCAAACCTTCCCCACAGGTTATTGTATGTATTGTAACTACATCCGTCCCAGGTGCTGGCATGGCAAGATCCATATAACTGACCCCTGATCCTGCCATCGGGGTCTACAACGCCCCCACCTGAACTACCAGGCGATTCCTGGCCGAGCGTAGTCTTGGTGTGGTAAAAATTGGCGGTGCTGAATCCGGTACAGTTATAATCGGGTGTGGTTTTATTAAACATCTTCTGGTATTTCATCAGCGTCCCACCCGGATGATGTACAGAATGCATCACTGTATTGTTGGCTACAGAATTTGGATCCCAACCCATATAATATGACCCCCCCTGCTGATTCAGGAGAACCATCGTAAAATCAGACTGCGAGTTTGTAGCAATCAGATTGGAACCATTCACAATGATATTACCAGGATTAACCACACCACTGTTGCAGGAAGTTGACCAATACTCAAAACGGGCTTCGAGTCCGGCGGCGGAAGTCTGGGTACTGAAACAATGGTTTGCTGTGAGTAAATAGGGTTGCCAGTCTTTAGTTCGACCATCAATCAGTTGTGTCCCGGTGCAAAGTCCATAACCGGCACCCGCCGGGAAATATAGACGTGCCGTGGCTCGCCTGAACCCATCAATATGTATAAAACTGTTGGCATCAGCACAATTGGCATCCAAGTAGCAGGATTTGGCGTTTTCCTGCGGGAGGTACCTATTGTCGACATGAATAACTTTTGAAATTGTAAAACTCAAATTTCCCTGAATCAATTCCAAAGGAATTACAACCTGCAGATAAATATAATCAGCAAATGTGGTAGTGGTATAGAAGCCATAGGCATCAATGATACCGCACAACTCAAACTGATTGAAAGCATAGTCACCGCTGCTGAAAAGATTTACTTTCACTCCGGAAGGAAAATTGCCCTCCGCAAAGAAACTCCTGATTTCGTTGGCTTTATGCGATTGGATAAATGTGGTGTAAACCAGTGTATCTGCATTAATTCTTTTAAGTCGGCCACCCGCTGCCGATGATTCACCCTGAGCGGGAATGGAGATTTCGTTCAGTGAAAAAACGATTGGATTTTTCAGATCGCGTATGATACCAACCAAAGGTGGTTCTGTCCCCTCCTGAATAAACTGGCGTTCAGCAGCGGATAATGTATCAAGCACATGCATCTCATTTTGAGAGAGTGGCGTACCAATTGGAAAAAATACCGGCTTTTGGGCTATGTGGTACCTGAGGGGAGAGGTGTTCATAGCACCATCAACCGCCGGGGTTCCTGTAGATTGGGAGAATGCAGTTGGCATCATCAAACTGAAAAATCCCGTCATGAATGCTGCAAATAAGAGCATTGTTGCGTTTTTCTGTTTCATAATTCAAGGTTTTAGTGAGTGTATCGGATAAAAGAATATTGTTTTCTGATTTGTATTCAGGTTAAAAACTCAAAATGGCTGTAACAACATGATTGCTATAACCAGCAGATTGATTTTATATGAAAATAACAGTACTCATAATTGAACTTTTTTGGTAAATGATTTCGCAGTTTTAAGTTATCAGATTTGAATTTAAGCAAAACTGACATGGTGGTTTTTTTGCTGTAAATATACACATTGGCTTTCTGATTAGCAAGCATAAACACAAAATAAAAGCAAACTTTTTGATATTTTTATCAATGCAATACTATTCTGCGGCCAAAAATATGATTTGGCACCAGATATTGCTTTAAAACGAATTCATTAGCTGCTAAACAGTAAAACTGCAATTGCTCCTGCCCTACTATTGGCAACGAAGAATACACAGCTCGCCCGCGGTGGTTTCGACCTCTTCGACAAGCTCAGAGATTTCAACAACCGGGTTCACCCCCACGCTCATTCGTTGGTTGGGCAAGTTTTACCTTTTAACCAAATATTGTAAAGATCAAATTGTAAATTGTAAATTGTAAATATATTGCCATCCGGATGTTGGTTTTCAAATATTTACAATT